>NZ_BMOD01000003.1:0-265424 GCF_014646895.1 Deinococcus roseus | reverse complement strand
GCGGCCTGGGCGACGCTCTTGAGGTAGTGAAAATCGTTGGTGCGTTTCTGGTTGCTGCTGCCCAGGTGACGGCCATCGCCGCTGGTGGGAATGAACCAGAAAATGTCTGGAACGCTGTGTGGGTCATGGGGGCTCCTTTGACAGACCACTGGGTCTGCGTCGCTGTTGATGCAAGGAGATTAGAATAGATTACAGAATTTGTCAACAATGAAAAATACAGCTCTGGAAGCCCCAAATTCCCTGCTCAGAAGAAAAATCATGTCTGAGTCATGGTTTTTTCTGAATCCACAGTCTAAATTTGAACTCAGATCAACAAAAACATGGTCAAAACCTGGACAACTTTGATACAGATCATCTAGAAATTCTCGCTCCCAGCGTTTGACAATCCTGTTTCAATGAATTATTGATTGTTCTTGTAAATTGTTCTTTTTGAACTGTCCTGAGGAGGACCCTTATGCCTGTGCTTGATCCCATCCCCCAGAGCCTGACCGTGCAAAGTGCCATCGAAACCCGCCGCAGCATCCGGCAATACCACCCGGACATGCCAAAAGGCCACCTGCTGGAAATCCTGCGTCTTGCTACCCTGGCCCCCAGTGCTTTCAACGCACAGCCCTGGCGCTTTGCCGTGGTGGAAAATGCCGAAGTGAAAAAACAACTACAGGAAGCCTCTTACAACCAGTCCCAGATCACCTCTGCCCCCTACACCATTGTGGTTTATGGAGATGCAGAAGACACCCTGAAAACCGCCATTGAAACCTCCCACCCCCATTTTGGCGATGAAGGCAAAGTGCGGCAGGTGCAGACAGTAGAGCGTTCTTTGAGCAAACTCAGCGTGCAGGAGCGGGCCAGGTGGGCCGACAACCAGACCAACATCCTGCTGGGTGTCTTGATGGTGGCTGCCCGTGGCCTGGGCTACGACACCGTGCCCATGCTGGGTTTTGACCAGAGCAAGGTCAAGAAACTGCTGGATTTGCCAGAACACGTGATCATCACGGCCCTGCTGCCTGTGGGACGCGCTGCTGAACTGGGCCGCCCCCACCACCGCCACAGCCTGGAACGCATCACCAGGTTCATCTGATTTCCCCTTGGTCCCACACCTGTACAGCCTTCTGCCCTTTTCTGAACAGACAGGGCGGAAGGCACTTGTTATATTGCTGGCATGACTTATCAGGAGCACATCGAACCGAATTTCATCCGCCCCATTGATCCTGAAGAATTCAGCGTGGTGCTGCTGGGAACCGGAACCCCCAGGGCATACAAAGGCGCAGCAAAACCTGCAGTGGCCGTGATTGTGGCCGGGAAAGTTTTTCTGGTGGACAGTGGCGGTGAAGTGGTCCGGCAGCTCATTGAAAGTGGCATCATGCCCCAGCGCATCGAGCATGTGTTTTTCACCCACCACCACTACGACCACAACGGCGGGTTCATTGATCTGTTCATCAGCAGCTGGCGCACCCATGTGGGCATCATCGATGGACGCAAAAACGCCATGAAGGTGTACGGCCCCACCAACACCCGTGAAATCATCCAGAAGTACCACGATGCGCTGCAATACGACATCAGCCTGCGCCTGAGTTACAACAAGTCAGATGTGGATGGTGCCCTGATCGAGTACACCGAGTCTGACAACGGGGTGCTTTACGATCAGGACGGCGTGAAGGTCACCGCTTTTGAAGTGGACCACAGGCCTGTGAAACCCTGCATTGGCATGAAATTTGAGTACCGGGGCAAAACCGTGGTGATCTCTGGAGACACCAGACCCGTGGAAAACACAGTTCTGCACAGTCAGAACGCAGATCTGCTGGTGCATGATGCCTACAACAAAGCCTGGCTGGACCAGATTGCAGCAGACAACCCTGCACTGGCCATTCAGGTGACCAACCCGGCCAAATACCACACCACCACCCTGGAAGCCGCAGAGATTGCTGCAAAAGCCGGGGTGCAGCATCTGGTCCTGACCCACCACATTCCTGCCCCCAGAAGAACCCCGGAAGCAGAAGCCTCCTATCTGGCAGGCATGGCTGAGATTTACCAGGGGGAAATCACGCTCGGACGGGACCTGATGGAGTTCAGACTTCTCTGATCTTGGAGCAAGAAAAAACCCCTGCCATGTTCAGGCAGGGGTTCACATTTTGGATTCTCAGGCCACCAGACCGTGCAGGCTGGTTTCGGGAAGTTCCAGGGTGGTCTTGCCAGTCAGGTACAGGGCAAAGGTGGCTTTGCGGCCAAAAACCTGCTCGAAGCGGTCCAGGCTGATCTGGTATTCCCCCAGCGGGGTGTGCAGGATGAGTTTGTTGCTGGTGCCGGGAACCCAGCGTGCAGAAAGTTTCAGGGATGGGGTCATGGTGTCCTCCTTGTGAAGACAGTGTTGAAGATGTGCCGTGCAGCACAGGTTCTATTGACAGGGTGAAATGGAAAAGGGAAAGCCTCGCAGTTGAGGACTGAAACCCAGTGTAGAATAGTTGATGATTTTTGTCAACTAATGGTTTTCCCCAGTGCCAGCCAGGACATTCATCTCTTGGCATGCCATGGCATCCTTTCAAGAAATTGTCCAAATTCAATAGTTGACAAATTGAGTAACTTTGTCTAAGATTCATCCATCTCAGGAAAAAGACGACTCCTGGGTCGTTAAACATGTCCCAAAGGACAAATTCAGAATCACATGGCTTCATGTGGAAGGACAGCTCATGCCTAAAAAAACCGCACTTCTGACCGTTTTCCTGGCTTCCAGCGCTCTGGCCGCAGGCACCACCCTGCTCAATGTTTCTTATGACCCCACCAGAGAGCTGTACCAGGACATCAATGCTGCTTTTGCCAAAAAATGGAAGGCCCAGACCGGGCAGGACCTCACCCTCAACCAGTCCCACGGGGGCAGCGGCGCACAGGCCCGTTCCGTGATTGATGGTCTGGAAGCCGATGTGGTCACCCTTGCCCTCTCTTATGATATCGACTCCATTGCAGACAAGGCCAAACTGCTTCCCGAAAACTGGCAGTCCCGACTGGCCTACAACAGCTCTCCCTACACCTCCACCATCGTGTTCCTGGTGCGCAAAGGCAACCCCAAGAACATCAAAGACTGGGATGACCTGACCAAAAACGGCGTGCAGGTGATCACCCCCAACCCCAAAACCTCTGGCGGTGCCCGCTGGAACTTCCTGGGTGCATGGGGCTATGCCCTGAAGAAGTACAAGACCGAAGCCAAAGCCAAAGACTTCGTGCAGAAGATCTACAAGAACGTGCCCGTGCTGGATTCTGGAGCCCGTGGCAGCACCACCACCTTCGTGGAACGTGGCATCGGGGATGTTTTGATCGCCTGGGAAAACGAAGCCCTGCTGGCCACCAAACAACTGGGAGAGGGCAAATTTGAAATTGTGGCTCCTTCCCTGAGCATTCTGGCCGAGCCTCCTGTCACCTGGGTGGACAAGAACGTGGAAAAACACGGCACCCAGAAACTGGCCAAGGCTTACCTGGAATTCCTGTACTCCGCAGAAGGCCAGGAAATCGCAGCCAAAAATTACTACCGCCCCAGAAGCAAAACCGTTGCTGCCAAATACGATGCACAGTTCCCCAGAGTGAAGCTGTTCACCTTGCAGAGCGTGTTCGGCAACTGGCGTGACACCCAGAAGAAGTACTTCAACGATGGTGGCGTGTTCGACCAGATTTACCAGAAGTAAGCGAAGATGACCACTGCTCTTCCCTCTTCGAAAAAAAGCAGCAGACGGGTGATTCCAGGCTTTCACTTCACCCTGTATTTCACCCTGATCTATTTGCTGCTGATCGTCCTGGTCCCCCTCGGGGGACTTTTTGTCAAAACCGCAAGCTTAAGCTGGTCGCAGTTCTGGGAGGTGGTGCTCTCTGCGCGGGTTCTGGCCTCTTTCCGGGTGACTTTTGGCAGTGCGCTGGTCGCCTCGCTGATCAACATCGTGTTTGGCCTGATCACCGCCTGGGTGCTGGTGCGCTACCACTTCTGGGGAAAACGCATTGTGGACGCATTCATTGACCTGCCTTTCGCCTTGCCCACCGCTGTGGCAGGCATCACGCTCACCTCTCTGCTGGCTCCCAATGGCTGGGTGGGGCAGTACCTGGCCCCTCTGGGCATCAAGGCTGCGTACAGCCAGCTTGGCATTGTATTGGCCCTGACCTTCATTGGCCTGCCTTTCGTGGTGCGCAGCGTGCAACCTGTGCTGGAAGCGCTCAGCAAGGACACCGAGGAGGCCGCTGAGAGCCTGGGGGCTTCCCGTGGACAGGTGTTCTTCCGGGTGATCCTGCCCGAGATCCTGCCTGCTGTGCTGACCGGATTTACGCTGGCCTTTGCCCGCACCGTGGGCGAGTACGGCTCGGTGATCTTCATTTCCGGGAACATGCCCATGCAGACGGAAATCATTCCACTCCTCATCGTGTCCAAACTGGAACAGTACGACTACAGCGGAGCCACCGCCATTGCCAGTGTGATGCTGGTTGTCTCCTTTGTGCTGCTGCTGCTCAGCAACTTCCTGCAGGCCAGGGCCGCCCGAAAACTGGGTGCAGCATGAGCCTCACCCCTGTCCCCTCTCCATCCAAAACCCAGCAGGATCCGCTCTGGATCAAATGGACCCTGATGCTGCTGATGTTCCTCTTTCTGGGCCTGTTCCTGCTGCTGCCCCTGGTCGCGGTGTTCTACGAGGCCTTCAAACAGGGCTGGTCCCTGTACGTGGAGTCCCTGATTGACCGCGACGCCCTGGCCGCCATCCGACTGACCCTGCTTACCGTGCTGATTGTGGTTCCCCTCAACACCCTTTTTGGGATCACAGCAGCATGGCTGGTCAGCAAATACCAGTTCTGGGGCAAAGGACTGCTGCTCACCCTGATTGATTTGCCCCTGGCGGTCTCTCCGGTGATTTCGGGCCTGATTTACGTGCTGCTGTTCGGACGGCAGGGCTGGCTTGGCCCCTGGCTCAGCGAGCATGACATCAAGATCATCTTCGCAGTTCCGGGCATCGTGCTGGCCACCACTTTCGTGACCTTCTCCTTTGTGGCCCGTGAACTGATCCCGGTGATGCAGGCCCAGGGCACCGAGGAAGAAGAAGCCTCCATCATCCTGGGGGCCACCGGATGGCAGACCTTTTTCAGGGTCACCCTTCCCAACATCAAATGGGGCCTGCTGTACGGGGTGATCATGTGCAATGCGCGTGCGATGGGTGAATTTGGAGCGGTTTCGGTGGTGTCCGGGCACATCCGGGGCCTCACCAACACCACGCCCCTGCACGTGGAAATTCTTTACAACGAATACAAGAGCAGTGCCGCTTTTGCCGTGGCCTCTTTGCTGACCGTGCTGGCCCTGATCACACTGTTCCTGAAAAGCTTCATTGAAGGCCGCACCCACCAGAAAGGATCAAAATGAGCATCCACATTCAGAATGTCAGCAAAACCTACGGACAGACCCGTGTGCTGAACAACATCAGCCTGGACATCCCCAGCGGAGAACTGGTGGCCCTGCTGGGACCCTCTGGCAGCGGAAAAACCACCCTGCTGAGGATCATTGCAGGTCTGGAACAACCCGACACCGGAAGGGTGCTGCTGTCCGGGCAGGATGCCACCGACCAGAACGTGCGGGACCGCGAAGTGGGTTTTGTGTTCCAGCATTACGCCCTGTTCAGGCACATGACCGTGTTTGAAAACGTGGCCTTTGGTCTGAAAGTGAAACCCCGTTCCCAGCGTCCTGATGGGCTGATTATCAAAAAAGAAGTGCAGCGCCTGCTGAAACTGGTGCAGCTGGACTGGGCTGCAGAACGCTATCCTGCGCAGCTTTCGGGTGGGCAAAGGCAGCGTGTTGCCCTGGCCCGTGCACTGGCCGTGCAACCCAGAGTCCTGCTGCTGGACGAACCTTTCGGGGCACTGGATGCCAAAGTGCGGGAAGAACTGCGCACCTGGCTCAGACGCCTGCACGAGGAAATCCACGTCACCAGCGTTTTCGTGACCCATGACCAGCAAGAAGCCCTGGAAGTCGCCAGTCAGGTGGTGGTGTTCAACGAGGGTCACATTGAGCAGGTGGGCAGCCCGGAAACTGTTTACGACAAACCCGCCACCCCCTTTGTGTACCACTTCCTCGGGCGTTCCAACACCTTTTCCGCCAGAGGTCAGAACGGCTTTGTGCGCCCCCACGAATTCGAGGTGGCAGCAGAACCCGCTGGACCGGATTTTCGGGAAGGCCGCATCCGGCACATCCACCTGATTGGTCCTCTGGCCCGTCTGGAAGTGGAGGACGTGCACGGAGAAAGCACCCTGGAAGTGGAACTTCCCCGAACGCACTTCAAGACCCTTGGCCTCACCCCACAAAGCAGCCTGTTTTTCAGGCCTGAGCAGCTTACGGTTTTTGATTGACCTAACCACAACGGGTCATCCCACTTCATTCCCATTTCCTCAGGAGGTACCCCCATGACCGATTTCGATGTGCTGATTCTCCCTGGCTGGAACAACAGCGGTGAAAACCACTGGCAGACCCACTGGGAAAGGCAGAACCCCCATTTCAAACGGGTTCAGCAACGGAACTGGGCACAACCCGTGCGCTCGCACTGGGTGGAAGCCCTGGAAGCCCAGATCCAGCAGGCCAGACGGCCCGTGATCCTGGTGGGGCACAGTCTGGGCTGCATCACCATTGCGCACTGGGCCAGAATCCGCGAAACCCGTGTGGCAGGCGCACTCCTGGTCGCCCCGGCCGATGTGGAGCGCCGCAAGGCCCCCCACCCCCTGAGGAATTTTGCCCCCATCCCCAGAAACTCCCTGCCCTTTCCCAGTGTGGTGGTGTCCAGCAGCAACGACCCCACCTGCACCGCAGACAAAGCCCGGGAACTGGCCCTCTCCTGGGGAAGCCAGTACCTGCTGCTGGGCGACCTTGGGCACATCAATGCAGACAGCGGTCTGGGAAGCTGGCCTGAAGGGCAGAAAATCCTGCACGACCTGACGCAACTGGCCCGTCTGGTGCAGAAAAGCCCGCACTGGGACCTGGCCCATGAGGTGCAGCCCCTGCCACATTTGAACGGGTGAGTGCTGGGTTTCATGTACGCTGAACTCCAGGAGTTTTCAGACCTGGAGGATGATATGGCTGTTATTGAAATACAGGAGAATGAACAGGGGATCCCTCTGGCAAGCTGGGCCTTTCAAAACCTGCTGGAATTCATCATGCAGCAGGCTCAAAACACCCAGCTACAGGAAACAGCTGGGGAAGCTGCACAGGTCGGTTATCTGGTTGTGGGTAACATGCCAGCCAGGGAAATCACAGAATTTCATGCCCTTCTTCTGCAACACATTGATCAGGTCAAAACATTGCCAGAAGCACATCCAGAGTATGTTCAACGGTTAAAATCTCTTGCTCAGATGATTTCTGACAGCTTTAACATCAGTTGATCTCAGCCCAGACTGTAAGGATTGAAGCACTTCTGGGCCTCAGGCAGCAGGTGCTTGCGAATCAGGGTGATTTGCCCGGTGTGGCGCACCTCGTCTTGCAGGTAATGGAACCAGTAGTAATGCCAGTTGGCAGGCTGTCCAAAAAAAGTGGTGCGGTGCTCCAGCCATGCATCGTCCCGCTCCTGAAAGCCCTGCAGGGTTTTTGCTCTGGTGGCTGCCAGGGTTTCCAGATGATGGGCCAGAGGCTGGTGTCTGGGCTGGTCGCTGTTTTGCAATCTGAAATCGGCTTCCAGAGCGCCTTCATGTTCTGCGAAACGCCTGCCTTCAAAGGTCATGCGCTGGAACATGGTTTCTGCAGCATTCAGGTGGGCGAGCAGGGCACCAATGGTGTTGGTGGCTCCCAGAGGTTTGGCATCCAGTTCTGCTTCTGACAGGTCCCGAACAGCCCTGAGCAAGTGATGCCTGGAATTTTGCAGCATGCTGACCAGCAAGCCGATTTTGGGGGTGTACCCTGCCTGTTCCTGAATCAGAAAGATGCTGTCTGGTTCTGTCATGGGTGAATTATAAAGAATCTCAACCCAGGATGTTCACGGCCCTGGCAGCCACAATGGCCACGGTCACAAAAGACAGCATGGCCTGCACCATCATCAGCCATTTGGCCCTGGGGGTCAGGGGCAGGGTGTCCGTAGGAGAAAATGCCGTGGCATTGGTGAAAGCCAGAAACACGTAATCGGTGAAGTTGGGCTTCCAGCGGCTCTGGGCATCCGACATCTGGGTGAATTGAAAATCTGGAAGGCGCTCTTTTCCGGTGACCCTCAGCCAGGGACCTCCCCGGTCCAGTTCCCAGTACAGCAGGGCAAAAATCACCAGGTTGTTGATCCAGATCAGGAACGCATCGGACAGCAGGGTTTTTCCGGTGGCATCAGAGGCATTCAGCAAGTGCAGCAAAAGTGAGCGCAAAGAAAGAGAGTTCACAGTCAGCAACAAAAAGACCAGCAGCACAGTCAGCACCGTGACGTTGTTGTCCAGAAACCCGCGCGGGTGCTTTTGATCCCGCAAGTGGGCCTTCCAGTGGCTGTGGTGCACAAAAGTCACACACAGAAACAACACCAGTTCCAGCACAGGCATCAGGTAGCGGCCCCCAATCAGGATCTGGTCGTTTGAAAGCACCTGCACCCCAATGATCAGCAGGACAGCCATTCTGGCCCCCAGAAAAGGATTTTTGGGGTGAAAGAACGAGGAGGTCATGCGTTCACTGTAGCAGGAAACAGGCCAAAAACCGCAGAATTTTCGCTTCCAGCGCAATTTTTTTCGCATCCATGATACACTTAAAAGATGATTGAATCTGTTCTTGCACGTGCCAAAAGGGAATTCTTGACAGGAACAGGCTTCAGCAGTCCTTTCCAGGCCATCAATGCAGGCTTAAAAACCGTGGAGGAATGGTCCCTGTGCCTGGACCGCTGCCGGGATGAAGCTGCAGAAGTGAAATCCCCCTCCAGACCCCAGGGCAAAGGCCGCGGACGGCCCCGTTCCGGGCAGGGTTGAGTTTTAACGCAAACAAAACAGGCAAACAAAACAGGACCGGAAATCCGGTCCTGTTCAGGTTTAAGATCTGGCCTTACCAGCGGCTTTGACGCTGGGGACGGCTGTCGTAGGAGCCTTCGGGTGCAGCTTTGGTGACCACGATGTTTTTGGCCTGGGGGCCTTTGCCGTTCTGGCCGGGTTCCACATCAAATTCAACTTCGTCGCCTTCGTTGAGTTTTTTGAAGCCAGTGCTCTTGATGGCACTGAAGTGGGCGAACAAATCAGGTTGCCCTTCGTGTGAAATAAATCCGAAACCTTTTTCTGCGTTGAACCACTTTACTTTTCCTGAAGCCATGTGCTGTCTCTTTTCCCTTCAGGAACAAAAAAAACACCGCACTCAAAAACCTGTGCCGTGTTGATTCGGGCGTTCCTGGAAGGCTTGCATTCTCTCACAGAGAATCCGTCAATATTGTAACAAACACCACAATGTTTCTGTGCGACCAGAATTTCTGGTGTTCATTGGTGACAGCAAAAGCTTTAAAGAAAACGCCCTGATTGTCAAAAACCCCCTGACAAATCCCAATTCTCATGTGAATATTATAAAATGGAGGCCCAGAAGCCAGTGTTTTTCTGGCAATGTTGGTTCCATTTGATCCTCAGCCTTTATCGTCAAGTTGATCCCTCAGGAGGTCCGTTGCAACCTCCTTATCTTTGCACCTGCCTGACCCTGCATCAAGAAAGAGGAAAACCATGACCTTGAATTCCACCTGGAACACCACGCAGGAACAGCACACCATCGTCCTGAAATTGCTGAACACCCGGGAATCCCTGTGCAGCCAGGACATTCGTCTGGCCCTGGGGTGCAGCACCAGCAACGTGAGCAAGGTGATGGAAGAACTGGTTTCGCAGGGCCTGGTGCAAATCAATTTGCTGCGCAACTCCATTCGCTACAGCAAGCGGGAATTTGAACATGACCTTCAGAGGGTGCAAGATGCCTGGTTTGGCAGACTGGAAACCCATTTTGCAGATGGCACCACCGAAACCTCCGTCAGTGTGGCCAGAAAACTGCACCTCAATCTGGAAGATGCCAGGGCGACCCTGGAAGAAATGCGCAAAAAGGGCATCCTGTACGGCAGGTTTGTTGGCCAGATGTGCATTTACTCCCTGCGCCAGCGCGGAACCACCCTGCAAGCTTCCGAAGAGCAAATGGATCTGGTTCTGAATTCTCCTTTAAAGCAGCAACAGCGTTCCATGGAAGAAGCGGCGGCAACCCCCAGAAACCGCAGCAGATCCAGAGCAAGTTCCTGAAGATCACATGTCTTTTTGTGGGTCCCTTTTGTTGGGTGAAGGTTCAGGAGGTCAGGACTGCAGGATCTCCTGAATCTCCTGGCGCTGTTTTTCATAGACAGCATGCTCTGGAAGCTGGTTCAGCACCTTTTGCAGGGCATCCTGGTAAGCGTGGTCAAAAGCCTGATCTGCTGGAAGTTGCACGTCGGGCTCCACGCCTGTGCCTTCCCAGTTGGTGCCAGAGATGGGGTTGATGGCCCGCCCGGTGGGCACAAAAACCGTGAAATGCTCATGAACCTTGACCGATCCTCCTGGGTGGGCGCCTCCTCCGGTGGTCTCTCCGACAATGGTGGCCCGTTTGAGGTTCTTGAGGTTGTAGGTGAATTCTTCTGCTGCAGAAAAGGTGTAATTGCTGGTCAGCAGGTACACAGGCTGGTGCAGCAGGCGTTTTCCGGGAACATAAGGCAACGTCCAGGTCTGGTGGGTCTGGTCTGCTGGGCGAAAATAAAAATTGTTGAGGTGGGTGACCTCCTCAAAAAGGTAGGTGCTGATCAACTGGATCATTTCGGGGTCCCCTCCCCCATTGTTGCGCAGGTCAATGATCACAGCGTCTGTGTGGGCCAGAAATTGCATGGCAGCGATGGCGGTTTCTGCTGCAAAAGCTGCGGCAGCAAAAGCCCGCAAATCCAGGTAACCCACATTGCCGTTCAGGCGTTCCACTTTGTAAAACCCGTAATTGCTGAGGCGTTGCTCTTCTTTCAGCCATTTGACCACCTCAGGTGAGGGCGGATCAAAATTCAATTCTGGAGCGCCTGCCGGATGGTAACGCATGCGGATGTGCCGGTCTGCAGAGACTTCCAGCAGCACTGCCGTGACCTGTTTTGCGAATTCTTCAGGGGTCTGGCAATCCTGAAAACGCCCTTGCTGAACATGGGCTTTGAGGTCTGCAGCGATCTGCTCTCCCCTGTCTGGAAAAACATAATGGCTTTGCAGGCGGTCTGCAGCGGTGTGGATGATGCTGGCAATGCTTTCTGGATTCAGCTCTGAATTCAGCACAGATACCCCATTTTCGGATGGATTTTCTGGAGTATATTGCCCGGGGCTTTATGGGCACATCGGCCAGACGGCAGATCCCCTGAAAACAGAGGGTTTACATTCAGGGGAAAGGCTGCACCCGATCCAGAAACCCCCGTCGGGCACGGCGCACCATGGGCACCACCTGAACGGGCACAGGGGTGCAGGTCAGCAAATTCAGCACCAGATGGCTGGAGGGGCATTGCGGGTCTGCACAACCCAGCAGCACCAGATCCACCTGATGCACCTCGATGGCTTTCAGCACGGCAGACATGGGCTGGTCCAGCACCACCAGTTGTTTTGCAGGGTACCGGGCACCTGCAGCCAGCGTGGACAGCAGGGTTTTTCCCGATGCAAGGTCATCGGGGTTTTCTGTGGCATACAGCAAAATCACTTTGCTGCCCAGCAGACGGGACAGGTCAAATGCGTGGTGCACGCAATTTTCACTGGCCGGATCATCCGCCACAGGAACGAGGATTGTGTTGAGCATCGGGCACCTCCAGGGACACAGGTCCTGTTTTCAGGATAAGCAGGGGTGTTACCATGTCATTACCAGAGGCTGGCTTTGCAGCGCCGTAATGGTCCTGTAATGCCAGATGTGCAGCATAGAGACAGAGGCATGAAGCCCAATCTCAGAACAGGGCCTGACCGTCCAGGAGCCAGAATGACACACCTCAGCATCCGCACTTTGGGACAGGCCCACATCAAAATGGGAGACCAGCAGGCCCAGTTTCATTCCGAGCCTGCACGCGAACTGTTTTTTTACCTGCTGTCCTTTGTGGAAGGGCGCAGCAAAACAGAGATCCTGAGGGATTTGTGGGGTGAGGAGGAATCCCCCACCGTCAACAACCGCTTCCGGGTGACCCTGCACCGGGTGCGCAATGCCCTGGGCACCCCGGACAGCATTCAGGAGCAATATGGGCGTTACCGGGTGTCCCATGAGGTGCTGTCCCAGAGCGACCTCTACCAGTTCTACATTCACCTGCAGCTGTCTGAACACCACACAGGACGGGAGCGCCTGAAAATCCTGCAGCAGGCCCTGTCCTGCTACAACGGCAATTACCTGGAGGGCTTCCAGCAGGACTGGGTGTTTCAGGCCCGCGAGGAGCACAAAACCGCCTATGTGCGGGCCTTGCTGGAGCTCTCCATGCTGTACTGCACAGAAGGGCAGTGTGAGGCCACCGTGCATGCCCTGTTCCGGGCCCTGAAATCGGACCCATTTATTGGGGAGAACTACCACCAGAAATTGATGACCTGTCTGTCTGTGGTGGAGGACCGTTATGCCGCCATTGAACACTACCGCCGTTTCCTGCACTTTTTAAAAAACGAACTGCAGGACACCCCCATGCGGGACACCGTGCAGCTGGCCGAGCGCATCAAGGATGGGGAGGCCATCTGCAAACGCCTCCAGAACCCCGGAGACACCGAACCCGGCATGACCGACCGCTGTCCTTTTACATCCAGTGGGGATTGTCCGGGAATCCTGCAAGCAGAACCCTTTGCAGACCTGCCAGAATTCCATTGACCTGAACACTTTCAAGACCACCCGCAAGACCACCCGGACCTGTTTCCGGGTGGTTCTGGTAATGGCCTGGTAACTTCCTGACCGCACCATGAGGGCACAGGCAACACCAAAGTGACCCGGTGAAGCCGCCAGGAGGCCCCCATGAAAATCGGAATTGTTGGTGCAGGAACACTGGGTTCAACCGTTGCTTACGCTTTGCTGGGCAAAACATGGTGCACCCGGCTGGTGCTGGTGGACCGCGACCCGGTGCGGGCACAGGCCCAGCTGCTGGATTTGCAGGGCACCTCATCTTTTGCCCAGGTGACCAGTGGCACCTACCAGGATTTGCAGGATGCAGAAGTGGTGGTGTTTGCTGCGGGTCTGGGTCAGCACCCTGACCATGAACTGTCCGAGCTGCTGGAAGACAACGAGGCCCTCTTGCAGAACACCATCAGCCAGGCGCTGCAAGTTGTACCAGATGCAGTTTTTCTGGTGGCCACCCAGCCTGTGGATGTGATGACCACCCTGGTGGCCCGCATGGTTCCCACAGAGAAACAGGCGCAGGTGATTGGGCTGGGCACCGCACTGGACACCTTCAGGTTGCGTGCCCTGATTGCTGAACATGCCGGGGTGGATGCCAGAGACGTGCAGGCAGAAGTGATCGGTGAGGCAGGGCGCTCTGCAGTGGTGGTGTGGTCCCAGGCCAGAATTGCGGGCCTCCCGCTGGAAGCTTACTTTGCAGACCAGCAGATGCCCTGGAACAACGCCATTCGCAACGAACTGGCAGATGAGGTGCGCCGCGCCAGCGTAAACATCCTGCAAGGCAAAAGCGCAGTGTCCTACGGGGTGGCAGATGCCATTGCACAGGTGGTGGAAGCTGTGGCCCTGGAGCAAAACCGGGTTCTGACGGTGTCCGGTCTGGATGCCCGCTGGCCCGTGGCGGTGTCCCTGCCCCGTGTGCTGGGCAAAAAAGGCATCCAGCGCAACCTGCAAGTCAGGCTTTCCATGGCCGAAAGCACCCTGCTCAATGCCAGTGTGGAAAGTCTGCTGGAAGTGACAAAACGCCTGCAGCCTGCCTCAAACGCATAAAACACGCATCAAACAGAAGACCTGCCCCATCAGACACCATTCAACTGAGGGGCAGGTCTTCTCGCTTTCAGGGGATCAGCATCAAAACCCATCCTTCAGGCGCGTCCAGACCGGGATTGAAAGGGTTTCTGTGCTGCCATGAGAATGCTGGTGCGGCCCACAAAGGTGCGCAGCAGATCGGTGACGGTCAGGATGCCCACCAGCCGTTCTCTGGGGTCCAGCACCGTCAGGCCGTCAATCTGCAGGTCCAGCATTTTGCAGGCCGCTTCCCGCACGTCCCGACCGGGACGGATGGTCACGGGTTCGGTCATGATCCTTTCCACATTGAGCCGTTCCAGCAGGTAAGACACCTCGAAGATGGTCAGGGCACCGACATCTGAAGGCAGGGCTTCTTTGAGGTCCCGGTCGGTGAGCATGCCAATCAATTTGCGGTCTTTGACCACAGGAAGGTGGTGAAACCCTCCTGCTTTCATCACTGCTGCAGCTTCCGGCACACTGAGGTCGGGGGGGACCGTGACCGGGCTTGCCGTCATCACATCACGTACTTTCATGCGGTGCCTCCTGGGGTCAGCTTAAAAGCAGAGGGTTACCAGAGCATTACCAGACGGCATCCAGCCCATGCAGGGCCATCCGTAATGGGCTGGTAATCTTTGGCGCTTACTGTGATTGCGACGGGGACTGGGAGCAGCCCCCACAGAAGGAGAAGACCATGACCGTGACATGGAAAGTGCCGGTTCCTGCCTTCGTGACCAATCGCAAGCTGATTCGCTGGGTGCAAGAGATGGTGGAATTGTGCAAACCCGACAACGTCCACTGGTGCGACGGATCCCAGCAGGAAAACGATGACCTCTGTGGTCAGATGGTGAAAGCTGGAACCTTCATCCGGCTGAATCCTGAAAAGCGCCCCAACAGTTACCTGGCCCGCTCTCACCCCAGCGATGTTGCCCGCGTGGAGGACCGCACCTACATTTGCAGTTTCAGCAAGCAGGATGCAGGTCCCACCAACAACTGGATGGCCCCCCAGGACATGAAGGCCTTGCTGCTGCCCCTCTTCGATGGCTGCATGAAGGGCCGCACCATGTATGTGATTCCCTTCAGCATGGGACCGATTGGCTCTCCGATCAGCCACATCGGGGTGGAGATCAGTGATTCGCCTTATGTGGTGGTGAACATGCGCATCATGACCCGCATGGGCCGTGCAGTGCTGGACGCCCTGGGAGATGGGGAGTTCGTGCCCTGCCTGCACTCTGTGGGTGCCCCCCTCAAAGAAGGACAGCAGGATGTGCCCTGGCCCTGCAACACCGAAAAATACATTGTGCACTTCCCAGAAGAGCGCATGATCTGGAGTTACGGTTCAGGTTATGGCGGAAACGCACTGCTGGGCAAGAAATGCTTTGCGCTGCGCATCGCCACGGTGCTGGCCAGAGAGCAGAACTGGCTGGCAGAGCACATGCTGATCCTGGGTGTCAAGGACCCAGACGGCAACAAAACCTATGTGGCCGCCGCTTTTCCAAGTGCCTGTGGCAAAACCAACTTTGCCATGCTGATTCCCCCCAAAACCTTCCAGGAAGAGGGCTGGGAAATCAGCACCGTGGGAGACGACATCGCCTGGATCAAACCTGCTGCAGACGGCAAGATTTACGCCATCAACCCTGAAGCTGGTTTCTTTGGCGTGGCCCCCGGAACCAACACCGAGAGCAACCCCAACGCCATTGCCAGCATCCAGGAAAACACCATCTTCACCAATGTGGCCCTCACGGACGATGGGGATGTGTGGTGGGAAGGCCTG
This sequence comes from Deinococcus roseus, assembly GCF_014646895.1. Classification (NCBI taxonomy): domain Bacteria; kingdom Thermotogati; phylum Deinococcota; class Deinococci; order Deinococcales; family Deinococcaceae; genus Deinococcus; species Deinococcus roseus. The sequence continues at coordinate 249,777 of NZ_BMOD01000003.1, read as the reverse complement.
AGCAAGGAAGCCCCTGCGCACCTGATCGACTGGACCGGGCAGGACTGGACCCCGGACTGTGGTCGCAAAGCCGCACACGCCAACAGCCGTTTCACCGCTCCTCTGAGCCAGTGCCCCTCTGTGGACCCGGCTTATGATGATCCCCAGGGTGTGCCCATCTCGGCCTTCATTTTCGGGGGCAGGCGCAGCAGTGTGATGCCGCTGGTGTACCAGTCTTTCAACTGGAATTACGGGGTGTATGCCGCTGCCACCATGGGTTCGGAAATGACTGCTGCTGCTTTTGGACAGCTTGGAGAGGTGCGCCGCGATCCGTTTGCCATGTTGCCTTTCGTGGGCTACCACATGGCCGATTACTTCAACCACTGGCTGAACTTTGGGCGCAGCCTGCCCAACCCACCGCGCATTTTCAATGTGAACTGGTTCCGCAAAGACGAGAACGGCAAGTTTGTGTGGCCCGGTTTCGGGGAGAACATGCGCATCCTCAAATGGGTGGTGGAACGCGCCAGAGGCCACGCTTCCAGTCTGGAAAGCCCGCTGGGATGGGTTCCCCGTTATGAAGACATCGACTGGCGGGGTCTGGACTTCTCCGAAGAGCAGTTCAATGCCATCATGAGTGTGGACCGGGACGTGTGGGAAAAAGAGATCTCGGGACACAACGAACTGTTCATGAAGCTGTACGACAAACTGCCCAAGGAATTCATTTTCATCAAGGAATTGATTCTGTCCAGCCTCTGGCGGGCACCAGAGCACTGGGAACTGTTCCACAGTTGACCTGATTGCGCTTTCTTCTCCGGGGGCGGCAACAGGTGCCACTCCGGAGTTGTTTTTGTGAGGGCGTGTACAGTGTGGATCAAGTGTGGAATTGCAGGAATTGCACATCCAAAATGACACAACCAGGAGGAAAACATGGTTGCTCTGCTGATTGAAAATTCGCTGCTGGTGGTGTTTGTCACGGCAATTCTGGGGCATTTGCTCGGACAGGTGAAAATTGCAGGCTTCAGCCTGGGGGTGGCCGGGGTGCTGTTCGCCGGGCTGCTGGTCGGGTCCCTCAGCCCGGACATCAAGCTGGACAGCAGCATTTATGAGCTGGGTCTGGTGCTGTTTGTGTACACCATCGCACTCGCCAGTGGGCCACATTTCGTGTCTGCCCTGAAAGGTGCAGGGGTCAAATACAACCTGCTGGTGGCAGGCATGTTGATTGTGGCTCCGGTGCTGGTGTTCCTGCTGGGCAAGGGGGCCGGACTGAAAGCCGGAGTGATGGCAGGTCTTTTTGCAGGCAGCCTCACCAACACACCTGCCCTCGCTGCAGTGCTGGAGGCCGTGAAGAACCGTCCTGAACTGGGAGATCCTGTGCTGGGGTACTCGCTGGCCTATCCGATGGGTGTGATCGGGGTGCTGCTGTGTGCCCACATCCTGCAGAAAGTACTGAAGGTGCGGCTGGACCAGGAAGCGAAAGACCTGCACATGCAGGTCGAAGAACTGGTGACCCGTGCCGTGCAGGTGAAAGGCACCTACACCCAGACCGTGCAGGAGTTGCTGCACGAGCACCACTGGAACGTGATGTTCGCCCGCATCTCCCGCAAAGGGGTGCTGTCTCTGGCCGAGGAGCACCTGGTCCTGCGTGAAGGGGATGTGGTGTCTGTGGTGGGTGCCCCGGAAGCTGTGGAAGAGGTGATCCAGCATCTGGGCATCCCCAGCAATGAGGTGCTGGAAGCAGACCGCAGCCACTTCGATTTCAGGCGGATGTTTGTGAGCCGGGAAAGCGTGGTGGGCAGACCCCTCAGGAACCTTCAACTGCGCAAAAAATTCGGGATCATCCTGACCCGTGTGCGCCGTGGGGACCGCGACATCGTGCCCACCCCGGACACCGTGCTGGAACTGGGGGACCGGGTGCGCGTGCTGGGCGAAACCACCCAGATTCAGAAGGTCAGCCAGTACCTGGGGGATTCTTACAAGCACCTCTCGGAGATCAATTTGCTGACCTTCAGCGTGGGTCTGGGGCTGGGATTGCTGCTGGGCATGGTGGTTTTCCCGCTGCCCGGAGGACACACCTTCAAACTGGGTGTGGCGGGTGGCCCCCTCCTGGTGGGTCTGATTCTGGGTGCACTGGGCCGCACCGGAAAACTGGTCTGGACGCTGCCTTACAGCGCCAACCTCACCCTCAGGCAGATTGGCGTGGTGCTGTTTCTGGCCGGGGTGGGCATCCGCAGCGGATACAAATTCGTCTCTGGGTTCAGCGGCATGGAAAGCCTGTACATCTTCCTGATTGGTGTGCTGGTCACGGTGCTGGTGGCCGGAGGCACCCTCTTGATCGGGTACCGCCTGCTGAAAATCCCCATGAGCATCCTGCTGGGCGTGCTGGCCGGGCAACAAACCCAGCCTGCCGTGCTGGCCTACGCGGGAGAGCAAACCGGCAACGAGGCCCCCAACCTGGGTTATGCCAGTGTGTATCCGCTGGCGATGGTTCTGAAGATCATTCTGGTGCAGGTGCTCTTGCTGCTGTGACCTGAAGCTCTTGAGCGAAACCCAGAATGCCACGCAATTTCCGTGGCATTTTGCGGATTGTGCTACCATGAGCTGACAAGTTTAAAGAAGCCTGGCAGCCCAATGGTGAAAAACGCCGGAATCTAAAGGGAAAAAGCCCCTTAGACTGACCTCAGGTGTCTTTCCCATTCGATTTCTTGCATGGTGCAAACCATGGGTGGTGTTCTCGTTGTGTCTGAAGTGGTGCAGGGGGCTGTACACCCGTAGGCCGGAGCCGCAAAGCTCCCCGGTAAAAGTCATCCGTTGGAGGGAACAACCATGACCTACAGTTCAGACCTCACTCCAGAAATCCGACGCGGCATGATGGTGCTCTGCGACAGGGGCATCCTGCGCGGCATTGTGGACACCGCCGAAGATGAGCACATCCAGATCACTTTGAATGCATCCGGTGAGCAGGTGTGGGTGCCACTCAGTTCCGTGCGCGAGGTGGAAGACGATGTGCACCTCAGGTGGAGCAACAAGGAACTGATGGACAACGCCTACCTCAGAAAACCCCTGCGCGGCTGAATCCTTTTCAATGCCACATCCCGGTTCAATTGGCCGGGATGGTTTTTCTCTTCTGGTGCGCCAGATGCCCGAGTCCTGCAGCAACCACCGCCAGCAAACCTGGCAACCAGAAGGACAGGCGGGCATTGCCTGCAGAGGCCAGATGCCCGATCAGCAGGGCTCCAAGTGGATTGGTCCCCGTGAAGATGTAGGCGTACAGGGAGGCAATTCTGCCCTGGTATTCATCGCTGGCTTTCAGTTGCACGCTGGCGTTGGTGGTGGTGGTGTAGATGGTGAAGCAAAATCCGGTCAGGAATAGCCCGATGCCTGCCAGCAGGGCCTGGCTGGAAAAACCCACCAGCACCAGGGAAAGCCCGAGTCCCAGTGCTCCTGCCAGCATGGTGCGGGTTCTGGGTTTGCTCAGGGTGGCAGAGGTCAGTGCGCCCAGCAGGGCACCTCCGCCAAAGACGGCAGAGATCAGGCCAAAACCGACAGCATCGGTGTGCAGCAAGTGGGAGGCCACAATGGGCAGTGAGACATTGAAATTCAGGCAGAACAGGGACACCACCAGCAGCACAATAAAAGGCATCTGCAATTCAGGGGTCTGGAAGGCATAACACAAGCCCTGATTCAGTTGCTTTATGAGGCTTTCTTTCTGAACACTCTTTTTGAGGGGGAACAGTTCTTCCGGGTTCATGCGGATCAGGCCCCAGACCACCGGCAGAAAGGCCAGTGCATTGATCAGAAAACACCATCCCGCACCCACCGAGGCCAGCAGCACCCCTCCCAGGCTGGGGCCCAGAATCCGGGCCGAATTGAAAATGGTGGAGTTGAGGGCCACCGCATTGGAGAGGTCTGATCGCTCCACACTCTGCCGGATCAGCACCTGTCTGGCCGGGTTGTTGAGCACGAGCACGAGGCCGCGCATCAGAGCAATGCCGTCCATCCAGAGCACCGTGAGGTGGCCCGTAAAAGACAGCAACGCCAGCATGGCTGCACAGAGCATGGCGATGATCTGCGTGACCACCATGGTTTTCCGGGCATCCAGACGGTCTGTGAGGGGACCACCCAGCAAACCGAAAACCGCGTAAGGTCCAAACAGGCAGGCGGTCATCAGTCCCACTTCTGCAGGTGATTGGGTGAGTTGCAGCACCACCCAGGCCTGGGCAGCATCCTGCAGCTTGGTGCCAATCTGGGAAATCACCTGTCCCTGAAACAGCAGGCGGTAATTGCGGTAGCGTTTCAGGCTGGCAAACGTTCTTTGCAGCGGCTGAACCGGGCGGGCACTGCTCATGTTTTCGCCTCAAGCAGGTGCTGCAAAGGTTCAATGGCCTGCAAGATGGCTTGCTGCTGGGCTTTGTCCAGCTGTTTCAGGCGTTCTGCAAGCCACAGGGCACGTTTTTCCCGCACCTCCTCGATGAATTTCTGGCCTTTTTCAGTGAGGTGCAGTTCGGTGCGGCGGCGGTCTCCTGTGGCTGGTTTGATGCGTTCAATCAGGTTCTGTCCTTCCAGTTTGTTGAGGTGCCCCATCAGGGTGGGACCGCTGATTCCTTCGGAAGCGGCCAGATCTGCAGCTGTGTAATGGGGGTTTTTCTGCATCACCATCAGCAGGGTGATTTGCACGCTGCTGACCCCCTCTGCCTGGGTTTCGCTCCGCAGCCTGCGGCCCAGTTTCAGCAGCACCGGGCGCAGCTGGTTGGCCAGTTGAAACACATCCAGCGGACCTTCTGTCATGTTCATATGATAGATAGGCGACCTATCTAATTTCAAGTCCCCTTCATGATGCGGTTTTCTGGGCATCTGGACAAATACACATTTGACTTTGCCCCTGCAAAACATGGACACTGAAAACAGTGAAAACATCTGTTCTGTGCGGGTTGGATTGGTGCTCTGTCTGGAAGAAACTGGAGGCCAACGCATGATGTTGCTGCGCCGTTCCTTGCGTCTGAACCTGATGATCGGGTTTGCGGTGGCCAGCCTGGCCGGTTTGCTTTCTTTTGCCCTGGTGATCCAGAACCTGAGCGTGCACTCCTTCCAGCGCAGTGTGGAGGAAAATGAATTCAACCAGTTTGCAGATGCTGCTTTGCGTTTTTACCAGCAACAAGGCAGCTGGGAAGGGCTGATTCCCAGAGACCGCAGGGATGCTCCCGGTCCAGCAAACAGAGGAAGACCCATGCCCCAGCGCTTCATTGGCGTGGTGAACACCGAGGGAGAACTGGTGTCCTCGGTCACCAACATGCAACCCGGTAGCCATCCTGACCTTGCTGCCTTCACCCTGAAAAAAACCCTGACGTTCAACAATCAGGTGATTGGAACGGTGTTCAAAGACACCCTGCACAATGAAGGCTCCTGGGGCCGCGAAGGTGAAGCCCTGATTGTCAGTGCCAACCGCACCCTGCTGGTGGCTGGAAGCATTGGTCTGGTGCTGTCCCTCTTGCTGGGCGCTTTTGTGTCCAGACAGTTGATCGGGCCGCTGGAACGCCTGACCCTGGCAGCCAGCACCCTCAAATTTGGCAAGAAACAGGATCCTGTGCCGGTCACCAGCACAGACGAGGTGGGCACCCTCACCGAAGCCTTCAACCAGATGAGCGACCAGCTGGTCAAAGCCGAGGTGCAGCGCCGCCAGATGATTGCCGACATCGCCCATGACCTGGGAACCCCCTTAACGGTGGCTTCTGGTTATGTGCAGTCCATGCAACAGGGCAAACTCAAAGCCACCCAGGAACGCCTGGAAGTGGTCTACGATGAACTTTTGCTGCTGCAAAACCTGGTGGATGATTTGCGCCTGCTCTCTCTGGCAGACGCAGGAATGCTCACGCTTTCCAGAGACCTGACCCCTCCAGAAACCTTGCTGCACAGCATCCAGAAAGCCTTTTCTTTCCGGGCCGAGAAGCAGAACATCCGACTGACGGTGCAGGTTGAAGGGAAACTGCCTGACCTTTCTCTGGATGTGGAACGCATGCGGCAGGTGCTGGGCAATCTGGTGAACAACGCCCTGCATTACACCCCGGAAGGCGGCGAAATCCGCCTGATCGGGAAAAAAGTGCAAGATGCTGTGGTTTTGCAGGTACAGGACACGGGAGTGGGGATCCCTGCAGAGAAATTGCCGTTTATCTTCGAGCGTTTTTACCGGGTGGATGAAACCCGCAGCCCGGAAAATGGCGGAGGATCTGGATTGGGATTGGCCATCGCCCGCTCCATTGTGGAATTGCACAGTGGCAAAATCTCTGCCCAGAGCGTCCTGAAAGAGGGAACCACCATCAGCCTGGAAATGCCCCTCTAAACGGCCTGCAAAACTGACACGTTTCTGAACGTCTGGCTGCATGAACAAAACCAGAAGATTGTTCCACAAATGTTTCTGCTGGCTAAAAATGCAACTGCAGCATCCTTCCCAGAAGATGCTGCAGTTCAGGCTTCATGCAACTCGGAATCTGTTCTGAACGCACTTTCTCTCTGTGCCTGTGCTGAAACCTCGCAGATCTGTTCGTGAGGTGGGTTTATGCGACTCACCAGAGGTTTAAAATCTTCTCCTCAAATTGCCACAAATCGCTTCTCAGAAAGCAAAAACAGGTTCAGGGTGTTGTCATGGGGCAACCCCTAAACTGGAATCAGGATGAAGTCCAGGCAGGAGGTAAACGTGACCAGCATCCACAAATCTTTCCAGGTGGGAGACGAAGTCAAAATCATCGAAGGCCGCTTCCAGGGATACGAAGGGAAAATCCAGAGCTATGACCCTGTGGCAGACGAGTACCTGGTGGTGTACGGTGATGAACGCAGGTCCCATGCAGGACACTACCGTCCTGAAGAACTGAGCAAACTGCAAGCAGAATCCGCACCCGCATTGGGAATGGGGTGCTGCCAGTCCTGCCAGTTCTACCGGCCTTTGCAGTATCTGGAACAGCTGTATTTTGCAGACCATCCCAGAGATGGCCAGTGCACCCATCCCCACATGACGGACCTGCAAGGTCAACCTTTCTGGGTCAGGGACGAGAAGAATTTCGGCTGCCTGCTGCATCAGCCAGACCTTTGACACTCCTGAATAACGTGCATTGATTGCACAGCTGCAACTGCCACAGAAGCACTGTGCTGTTGTCCTTGCAGGACGTACGCTAAAGCATGTCCTCCGAGCGCACCCTCAATGTGGATCAGCCCCGACCAGCAGCCTCTCCCCTGCAGCTCTTTCTGGTGTTCCTGTATGTGGGCGTGACTTCCCTGGGAGGAGGTCTGGGCGCACACATTTATGCTGCCATCCGGGCCAGACGCTGGACCGATGATGCCACCTACAGTGAGGCCTTCACGCTGGCCCAGTTGCTGCCAGGGTCCAATGCAGGCAATCTGGCCGCGTTTCTGGGCATGCGCCTTTCTGGACGCTTTGGGTCGTTGCTGGCTGTGCTGGGGTTGCTGCTTCCCGGATCAATCATCATTGCTGTCCTGACCGTGCTGTATTTCCAGCATGGATCGGTCTTGCCCCCGGTGGTCAGCAGTGCCCTGAAAGGTGCCTCTGCAGCCGCTTTTGCCGTGATGGTCAGCGCAGCTTTGCCCATCCTGAAAACCGCAATGCGCTTAAAGGCAGGTCCAGTGCTGATCCTGCTCAGTTTTTTGCTGCTGGGACTGGCAAGGCTGGACATCCTGCTGGTTCTGCTGCTGGTTTTGCCTTTGGGATTGTGGATTCACCGCCCCAGCACAACCGAAAAGGCTGCAGACCATGTCTGAACTTTTGATGGTCTTCCTGGTGTTTGCCCGTCTGGGCTTGCTGTCCTTTGGTGCAGGCAACCTTGCAGAGATGGAAAAGCAACTGATTCAGGTGCACCACTGGATCACTCCAGAGCAGTTTCTGCATGGATACACCCTGGGCCAGTTTGCACCGGGACCCAATGTGCTGGCTGTTTATTTTTACGGGTACGCCCACCTGGGACTGCTGGGAGGCATCACGGCACTGGCTGGATTTTTTGGTCCGTCTGCCCTGCTGGCTGCCCTGTGTTCGGGCCTCTGGAACAAACTGGGCCACCACCCCTGGCTGAAAACCTTCAGGAATGCCCTGCTACCTTTTGGAGGAGGGGTTTTGCTGGCGATCCTGCTGATTCTTTTCCGTGGAGCCATCACTGGATGGGGGCCTTTTCTGATTGCAACTCTGGCCTTTCTGGGCCTGATGAAACTGAAATTGAACCCTGCAATGGTGGTGCTGGCGGGGGCTGTGGTCGGGGTGCTGCTGGGACTGTAAGCACCCATCAAATTTATCGTTCTGCACAATAAATTTTCCAGATGGAGCATTGTACCCCAGAGAACATTCTGGCCGTATTTTGCCGGCAACATATTATGCTTAAAACAGAATTTATGCTATAATTTTCATATGAAGCTAGGTCTTGATCCGCAACACCCACAACCCATCAAACTTGGCAAAACCTCCGTCAGACGCAACCGCCACGGACAATTTCATGCCCTGGACGCTCTGGGAGCCCTGGGGCTGGAACAGACCGCTGAAACCCTGGAAAAACTCCAGAATGAACACCACCTGACCCTGCGCTACACCGACTTCGGAGAGGGCAAAGAAGCCGTGATCACCGGAGACGATTTCACCAAACTGGTTTTTGTGCTGGACAACCCAGAGGCAAAACGCCTGCGCCAGAAATCCCAGGATGTTTACCGCCGTTTCCTGGAAGGGGACATCCTGCTGGCCTCTGAAGTTGCAGAGCGCTCTGCTCACCCCGAAGACCGCAGGTGGCTGGCCGCACGGCTGGACAACATGGAATCCAGAAAGCGCTTCATGTCCACGGTGGCCAAACATGGCGGCGAGGGAGACATCTACCGCCAGGTCAGCAGCGTGTCCAACCAGAGCGTTCTGAAGATGAACTCCACAGAGTTCAAGAAGAAGCGCAAAGTCAAAAACACCCGCGACGGCCTCACCCCCATGGAATTGATCCGCCTGAGCTACCTGGAAACCGTAACCGCCAAAGACATCGACGAAAAAGGCCTCAAGGGCAACGAGGCCATTTTGAAGACCCACAAACGCAACGCCGAAACCGAGCAGCAGATGTGGGAGAAAATCCGTCAGCAGCAGGAAGAAAAAGTCAGAAAAGCCCAGTGAGCGCTCAAAAAGAACAGCCCGGAATCTTCCGGGCTGTTTGTGTTTTGTGTGTTGGGGTTCCTTCAGTTGAGGGTGACCGTGAGCACCACATCGGTTTCCAGGTCCACCGACGCGTTTCTGGTGGCCCGCACCCCAATCTGGTAACGGGTGGCCTGCCCCGAGAAAGCCTGCAGGGTGCCATCGTTGCGGTAGTACAGATCGCTGGCAGTCCCGGAGAGGCCTGTGGCACTGGGGCCCAGTTGCACATCAAAGGTTCTGGGAGCCCCATCTCCATCTGCCTGCCAGACCAGGTCATAATCCGGCTGACCTCCAGAGACAACCAGGGACAGGCTGAGGTTGTCTGCCCCACCATAAGACACTTTCACCAGAAAACGCGGACCGTACACAAAGGTGTAAATGTTGGTCTGTCCCATCTGATAATCGGCGTTCAGGACATGGGGCGTGGGTTCATCGGTCATGAGTTGAACCGTAATGGCCTGGGCCTGGGCCACAGACCACCCGCAGAGGTGAAACAGCAGGAGTCGCAATGCTGTTTTCATGGTACCTTTCACAACAGGTTTCAGGGGAAAAGAAAACACAGACAGAAGCATGATACCCCTGTCTGTGTGGACCTTTCTGAGAAGATCAGTTGGCTCAGTTGGCGGTGATGGTGACGGTGATGTTGCCCGACAAATCGGTGCTGGCGGTTCCATCTGCCGTCACGGTGAACAGCACACTGGTGGCGCTGGCATTGTCAGCAGCGGCAGCACCACTGCCCACGTACACTGCACTGCTGCTGCTTCCTGCAGCCAGGGTGCCAGTCAGGTTGGCCACGGAAGAAGAGGTGCCCGCACCGTCCAGTTTGTATTTGAAAGTGTAGCCGGTCACGGAAGGCAGACCGAAGGAAAGGGTGAAGCTCTGACCGGAGACGGCATTGTCATAGCTGGCCAGTTTGAATTTCAGCAGGCTGCTGGCATCGGTTTCCTGGTTTTTGGTCAATGCTCCACTGCCGAAGGAGATGCTGGCGACGGCTCCATCGCTGCCGTTCACAGCGCTCAGGGCACCCAGGGCAACAGCAGGTTTGGTGGCAGAGGTGGACACGGAGGTGTTGGAGCTGGCAGCGAAAGCGGCGGAGGACAGCAGGGCAGCAGCGGTGAGGATGTGGGTCAGTTGACGCATGTTGGGCTCCTTGTGGCAAAAGAGAAGGACGAAGAATCCAGCAACGGCTGGCATTCAAGACGGAGGCGCAAACCAGCGATCTGGTGTGCTGTTGGCGTTTTGCTGTGGTCTTGAAACTCCTTGTCAAAAAAAGACCGTGCACTTGACAGTGACACGGCCACGGGGAACCCCTCTCGCAATGGAGGATGGTTGTGCTGAAGGCCGGTCGCACCACTGGCTCGTCCTGTACCAAGGTGCCCGGATAAGGCCACAGGAGTCATCGCTTCCTTGAGTTGTGATTTCAGTATAAGGGTGATCTCTGACACAGTTCTTACAGCACCCATGCTTTGATCACCTTGCTGTCACTTCTGATTGGTCTGGGTTCAAAACCCCCTGTTGCGTGTGTCAGTTGCTGGTGATGGTGGCAACAATCTGACCTGAAAGGGGTGCCCTGACCCCTTCCTGCACCTGAACAATGAATTCCAGTTTGACGGACCCTCCCAGGGCCGCAGAAGTCACCAGCTGACCATTGATCTTGCAGGCAAAATGGTAACCCGAAACCTGAGGTGTGGCCAGGGACAGCGTGCTGCTCTGGGTGGATGGTGCATTTTCTGGAGGCTGCATCTGCAGGGTGACGCTCTGGGTGTAGGTTTCACCAGGGGTCAGGGCCTGCTGTCCAGCCACAGGCTGAAAGAAGATGCTGTCTCCAGAAGGGGTGCTGAGGATAACTTCTGGCATGTCTGCATCCAGGGAGAGGGGCCTCAGGGCACCCACCCCAATGCTGGTGCTGGAAGAACTTGCACTCGCCAGAGGTGCCCAGCACAGCAGCAGAACCGTCCATTTTTTCAGCATCTCTCTTCCTTTCAGAAACCCAGATTTTCTGCTGGTGCACCAGGCTCAGGGCACCTCGAGGCTCCCAGCCATCTCCACCTGTTCATCTTTGCCATAGGTCAGGGTGGCAAAGACCCCGTAAGTTCCTGCAGCCAGCTTGTCTTTGATGGGAAGGCTGAGATCCACGGTCAAACCGGGCAGCAACACCGAAGCCATCTGGCTTTCCACCGTTTTGCCCTGCAAATCCACAATCCGCACTTTCAAGGAATAGCGTTCGTAGGCGGTGCCCAGGTTGGAGAGGGTGAGGGCCAGGGCAGTCAGCCCTTTTTCGGTCTGGCCTCCCAGGTTGTCGATGCTGATTTCATGGCGGGTGACCCCTGCCACCGTCACAGCAGTGACCATGGCGTAGCGGATCTTGAACCCAACCTGGTTTCCATTTGTGGTGCTCTTGTTGTCCAGGACATCCACCCCCACCACCCCCCAGTACCCACCCAGTGCAGTTTTGGGCATGGTGATCTGCACCGGAACCACCACGGTGCCTCTCGCTGGGATGGTGTATTCCAGCCGTCCAAAAGAGGCAATCCGGGAAAAACTGCCAGGAAGGGTTTTTGCAGGGATGTGCACCAGGGCACCATCAGGTTGCTGCATGTAGTCGTTCATGAACACAACAGCAGGCACCTCGGTGTCTCCGGGGTTGTTCAGCACGTAATTCACGGTGCGGGATTCACCGGGTTGCAATTCCAGGTCACGGGGGCCGGTGATGTTCACCTGGGCGGCAGCACTGCCCAGCAGCAGGGCAGCAATGGGTACAGCAAAAAGTGCAGCAATTCGGGTCATGGGAACTCCTTATGGACTGGGGGAAACGATCAATTGAGCGGATCGTCTGGCAACGGTGCCATTGGCAAAATGCACTTCCAGCTGGACGGCCAGCAGGCCTTCTGGGGTGGAGGGAACCACAAAAGCAGTTTCACAGCTGGTCTGGTCTGCACAATCCTGGGTTTGTTCCCATTCCTGTGCCCGCAACACCAGCTTCTGGATGTTGCCTTCTGAGGTGACTTTCAGGTGGGCCATGCTGCCTGCAGCCACCGTGAGGTTCTGCCAGGACAGCCTGAGGGGTGGGGTGGTTTTCTTGAGGGTGGGTAAGGCTGGAGCAGGCACGGTGAGCACCAGAGGTCCCTGGTTGGGGGCCAGCAGTTTGCGGATGGACCTGCCCTCCCCCACCGTGATGGTGTACTCCCCAATGGGCAAATCTTTGAACTCAAAGTCTCCTGAGGGCATGTCCACCTCCTTGAAGAACGTATCCGGGCCAGCCAGCGTGATGCGAACCCTTCTGGGGGTGGGATCGATGGGCAGGGTGGTCTGTTCATACTCCAGTTTGCCTTCCAGTTCAAAAGTGGGGATGAGCTGCACATTCAGGCTGTCTCCTGGATGGGTTTGCAGGGTGTTGACGGGAAGCGCTGTCCGGGGAGGCAGGGTGTTGCGGTCAATGGTGATGGTGCAAGGCCCCTGAAAACCCTGAAGCTTCGCCTTGCCATTGGCATCTGTGCGGGCAATCATGCCACACCCCAGCAGGGCCACACCTGCCAGGGAAGGCTGAAAACCTGTGCCCTGCACTTCCAGACGCACTGTGCGGGCAGATGGGTCCACTGCCGGACTGCCATTCAGCCAGGAGGTCACCTGTTCAGGAACCGCCAGTTCAAACTGGTAGGCCAGACGGGCAATGTAATTGATGCCCTCACGGGTTTTGCTGGCAGACACCGTCCCCACCCAGCCGCTGACATCCCGGTAATTGATGCCTGCAAAGGGCAACACCATCCATTCCCCAGAAATCCAGCTGGTCCTCACCCCTCCATTCAGGGAAAGTTCACCAGCGTCCAGCAGCGTGGTGTATTTGCCAGACAGATTGAGGTTGCCTGATGTGTTGCTGCGCACCGCACCTTCCAGGTTGAGTTGCAAAGGCCCCTGGGTGTAACTGGCATTTCCAGCAAGCTCTGCTCCAGTCAGGGCAAAACCTTTCATCTGCACCAAGGCATTGAACTGCAAAGTGAAATCTTGCAAGGGAATGCGGTAACTGGCCTGCACCTCGCTTTGCTGGTCCGGGCGATACATCCAGCTCCAGTCCGATTCCCGGTTGCTGTAGGTCATCTGGAAATCCCGCCACTGGTTGCCCTGCAGGTTCCACTGGCTGCTGAAGCGGTCCTGGCTGTCTGGAAGGGTCAGGTTGCCTTTCAGGAAAACGTCCCAGCCTGCAGGGCCATAAGCCACCCGTGCGTTTGCGCCCTCTCCTGGCCCACTGTACCCCAGCGATGAAACCCACTGGGTGGGCTGCCAGGGCGTGAATTTGCTGTTCCAGCTCCACTCTGAATTCTGCAAGGACGCCGAAAATTCCGGGGATGTGAACGCCAGATCGCTGTGGGCAGCCACCGACCAGTAAAGCTGTTCTTCCCGACCAGCAGATTTTGCACCCAGACGCAAACTGGTGGTGCGGGTGCCCCATCCTGCACCCACCTGCAGGCCGCTCAGGGGTTCACCACTGATGTACAGGCCTTCACCTGCACTGCCTGCCACACCAGAAGCAGGACCCGCACCGTAATTGACTGTAGTCTTGCCCACACCCCCCAGCAAACTGGGGCTTTGCAGGGCGGTGCCCTTCAGGGCCACTGCTGCAGACAGCCGCACACTTTCGCTGAGGTTGGCCTCTGCACGCAACTGGGTGCCCACAGGCTGCCCGGATTCTGTGCCAGCAGACATCTGGATTTTCACCCGGTAAGGGGCGTCTGTGCCCTTGACCCCTTTCAGCAGGATTTTCTTGCGGAGGGTGCTGGTGGGGGTCAGCAAACCGATTTCCAGCGTCTGGTCGGTGGCCTGGGTGGGGATGGGCAAATTGATGGTCCGTGCCGCGCCCGGGGCCAGCTCAAAGTCGGGAACCGCCTGCAAAGCCAGACTCAATTCCACATGGATGTGCGCTGGAATCACCCCGGTGTTGTGAATGTGAATGGGCACCTGCACGGTGTATCCCGGCAGGGTGGTGACCCCCTCTGGCACCTGCACTTCCAGTCGGACCCGTGGGGGAAGCTGCAAGACCACCTCCACCTGCTCTTTGCCCTGTGGCCCTGTGACATCGAAAACCAGAACCAGTCGGGTCAGGTCGCTGTCTCCCGTGACCTGCACACTGATGGGCAAAATGGGATTCTGGCTGGCAGACAGTTTTTTAGGGTGGTTGATCCTGAACCCTGCAGGCGGGCCCTGCTGCAACTCGCCTTCAGATTTCCAGCCCTGTAAGACCACAGACAGGGTTTGTCCTTTGAGGGTGGTGGGCAAAGGCACCATCAACTGGGTGGCCTGCTGGTTTTGCAACAGCAGTGGAAGGTCCACCTGGACAGCCTGACCCTGACCCGACAAGCACACGACTGCTCCCATCAGGGCAGCCGTCAAAAGGGTTCGGAAAGGGGTCAGGTGGGTCATGGTGTGCGTCACATTCCTTTGCGGGCAAAGGCAGACCGAGCATGAAACCACGCAGCAGAAGTTGCCGAAGGGATCAAGGCCGGTCGCACCACTGGCTCCTCCTGTGCCAGGTGCCCGGATACAGCACAGGAATCAACGCCTCCTCTTCCCCCTCATCTTACTTTTGCATTCTGACCAAAACCTCACTGAAAGCGGGTCTCTCAGGGCTTCAGTCGGAACTGCTGCACCTGTCGCTGAAAAGCCCTGCGCTGTTCTGGTGAGGGGGCCGCCCCATACCGCAATTCCTGATACAGCTCGGCAATGGAGAGGATGGTGTCAGCCGCTTCCGGGTGGGCCGCTGCCATCTGCACGGCATAGGTTCCGACCGGTTCTGCAGGTTCAGGCGGCCTGCTCAAACGACGGACAAAACGCTCGAAGACCCGCTGCAAATCGTCTGCATGCTGCACGGAGGGTTTTCTTTTGTACACCAGGAAAAACACAGCAACAGCAACCAGCACAACCAGCACCAGTGCGGTGCCCAGGGTGCCCAGCAAATTCACCAGGGCCTGCTGCTGGGTCAGGTTGTATCCGATGATCCACTGGTCCCACAGGAACTGCAGGGAGTCCAGCCGCAGCTGCAACTGGGTCAACCAGGAATTTTCTCCTCTGGCCACTGCAGGCAAAAAATCAGCATTTTGCAGGCTGGAAGCCAGTCCCTGCGTCAGGCGGGTGGGTGCAACGGCCGCAGTGGGGTCCACCCGGATCCAGCCTTTGCCTTCCAGCCACACCTCCACCCAGGCATGGGCGTCTGTCTGGCGCACAATGTAATACCCTCCATTCTGGTTGGGGTGCCCGCCCAGATAGCCTCCCACCACCCGTGCTGGAACCCCGGCTGCACGCATCAGGAAGGCAAATGCACCTGCAAAATGCTCACAGAACCCCTGCCGTGTGCCAAACAACAAATCGTCCAGCATGTTGGGACCAGACAGCTCTGGAGGGGTCAGGGTGTATTTGAAACCTCCATTGCGGAAAAAATCCAGGGCTGCCTCCATGCGGGCTTCTGGGTCCAGTGCGGTCCAGCTGTGGGCCAGGGTGCGGGTTCTGGGGTTGCCCTCTGCTGGGAGTTGCAGCTCAGCCTGCAAGCGAACAGGATCTTCATCCCGACCCATCCAGGCTTCTGGCATGGATTGCAAATCAAACCGCTGGCGCAGCGTGATGGGCCGACGCGACACGGCCTGCAAATTGGTGGTGACCTGCACCCGGTTGGATCCGCCCACAAAAGCATCCAGGGCCAGCACCCAGTTTTTTCCATGCGGTTCCATGGTGGTGCGGTAACGGATGGTTCTCCCTCTGGGAATGGTGTTGGGGAACTGGTAGCTGCCTCCCCAGAGGCGTTGCTGTTTCCAGTCCTGACCATCAAAAAACTCAAACACCGGTCCGCGCCAGTACAGCTGTTCTGGGGCCGGAGGCGGATCCAGAAATTCCACCCGAAAGGCCACAGAACTGTCCCGCACCACATTACTGATGCTTCCCGGACTGATTTCATCTGCAAGGCCAGATTTCCCATTTTGCTGGGCAGGCACAGCCCACAGGGGTCCTTCGGAACGGGGGAACACCACAAACAACACCAACGCCAGCGGCAAGGCCCGCCACAGCAGCGGGGCCATGCGTTTCAGGTTTTGCTGCAACGTGAAGGCATGGGACCTCAGGTGGGCAGCCACCCCAAACAGCAGAACCCCGATGACCAGGGTGTAGCCTGTGATCAGCACGTCTTGCTGAAAAAAATAACAGGACAGCAAGGTGAAAAATCCCATCAACACCAGCAACAGGGCGTCCCGCACATTCTTGCTTTCGTTGAGCTTCATGCCCATCAGGACCAGCAGGATGGCCGTTCCCCCATCCCGACCCATCAGGGTGCCAAACTGTCCCCACACGCCAGCCACAGCAACCACCAGCACCAGCGCCATGCCCAGAGGAGGCATCAATTTCCAGCTCCGTTGCACCACCAGCCAGCGCCAGCCAATGAGGCCCAGTGCCACACCCATCAGCCAGGGAGGCAGAAACAGCAAGTAGGGGGCAAACACCAGGGCCAGGGCCACCATCAGGGTTTTCAGGGGCCCTGCGGTCAGGGGCAACGAAGAAATCATGGCGTTCCTCTGGCGGGTTCTGCCGGAAATTCAGCCAGATAGGTCAGGCAGTGCTGACTGTGGCGCTCACCTGCACCTGCAGCGTCCAGACCCGGCCCGGTCAGGCGATAGTGCAACCCCATGCGCTGGGCCTGCACCACCCAGGCTGCCAGCCGGGACAGTTTCTGTTCGGTGCTGAGCGAGGCAGGCAATTGCTGGAAGGAAAACAATGCCGAATGGTCCAGATGGGTTTCAAATTCCTTGGTGAGCAGGTTGCCATCGGGCAGTTCACCCCGCTTCCAGGCCACCCTTCGCAACGTGTCTCCTGGCTGATACAGCCGCAAACCCTGGTATTCATCCTGCCCGGCTTTGCGGGCCCGCATTCCCGTGGCTTCCCCGGTTGTCTGCCAGGATGGAGGATTTTCTTCCAGGGCAGGATACACCAGCACCACCCGCTCCTCACCCGCCCGTGACTCTTGCACCCCAAAAAGCCCCAGAGGGTCACTTCCCTGCAAGCGCACAGCAGGCGCAGGCATCCAGCCCCGCCGGGCCGCCTTCAGCAGCACCTGCAAACGGGCTTCACCCTGGGCAGGGACCATGAGGGGCTGGCCCACTTCGCCGACCTGCACCCAGAGGTTTTCCCGCACCAGTGGGAGGGCATTGCGCACCACAACTTCCAGCAGCACTTCCTGTCCCACAAAAACAGCCGCGCTGCCCTGAAACTCCAACTCCAGGCCCTTCAGTTGACTGCGCGCCTCGATCAGGCAGACCACCCACACTGCAAACATCACAAAGCACAGAAAATAACCGGTGTTGAGCTGGTAATTGATGCACCCCAGCAGGGTGATCCCCACAAAACCCAGATAAGCCCAGCCAAACCGGGTGGGACGGGGCAGCCAGCGGTCTTTCATGGGATGGGTGTGGCTCCCAGCAAGGCCAGCACCGACTCCCTATGGGGCGTTCCGGTGGACCTCAGCACCAGACGGTGGGTGGCCAGGGCAGGAAACACCGCCTGCACATCCTCAGGGCGCACACTGGAACGGCCAGAAAGCCAGGCCCAGGCCCTGGACACAGCCACCAGACCCAGGGCAGCACGGGGGCTCAGACCGGCCTGGAATTCATGGTGGGTGCGGGTGGCCTTGAGCAACGCCTGCACATAATCCACCAGTGCAGGGGCCACATGCACCTGACTGGCCCGGTTCTGGGCGTCTTGCAGGGTGTCTGCACGCAGCACCGCAGGCAGGGTGCGCACCAGGTCTCTGCGGTCGGTTCCCAGCAACAGTTCCCGTTCCGCACGGGGATCTGGGTACCCCAGGGTGATGGTCAGCAGGAAACGGTCCAGCTGGGATTCGGGCAACGGAAAGGTACCGATCTGCTCCACAGGGTTCTGGGTGGCAATCACAAAAAACGGTTCAGGCAACTGGTGGGTCTGGCCGTCCATGCTGACCTGACGTTCTTCCATGGCTTCCAGGAGAGCACTCTGGGTCTTGGGGGTGGCCCGGTTGATTTCATCGGCCAGCAGCACCTGGGTGAAAATCGGACCCCGGTGAAACCGAAAAGTGCCTTCGTTGCGCTCGTACACCGTGGCCCCAATCACATCTGAGGGCAACAAATCGCTGGTGAATTGCACCCGCGCAAAATCCAGCCCCAGGGTGGCCGCCAGGGCATGGGCCAGTGTGGTCTTCCCCACTCCAGGAACATCTTCAATCATCAGGTGCCCACGGGCCAGCACGCAGGTCAGGGCAAGTTTGAGCTGCAGCTCTTTGCCCAGAATCACTTTCTGCAATTGGTCCAGCGCCCGTTCAGCCAGGGTGTTGCTTTCGGTCAGGGTCACATTCACCTCTTTTGGCACTTTCTGGCACCGTTCACAAAGGTGCTTAAAGGTTTGTACTCAGGGTGACACGTTGGGTACAGGCGATCACATCAACATCATGAAGAGGCGAAGGTCAGGTTTCACAAGAGACACCGTTGATTCATTTCTGTCAGGCAGCCCAACTGGATCTTCTCTCCAGTCTATCTTTGCTGCTCTGATTAAACCATCTAAAGCCTGACATTCTGCTTACACTCCTGACACACGGGTTTGCATCCAGCAGGCCTGTTGACTGTATCACAGGCAGCAAAACAGACAAAAGCACCACCTGCTGCCCCAGGCATGGCCTGACTGCGGCAAAAGCCGTGGTAAAATCGCGCCTGATGTACAGGCCCAAACAAGACATTCTGGTGACCGATCTGCAAGAAGAACTGGTCCTGCTCAACCCTGACACCCAGGACATCTACACCCTCAACCTCTCAGGCCGTTTGCTCTGGCTGGCCCTGCCTGCCACCCTGGACTCCCTGGCAGACCTGCTGATGCAGCATTACGAGCTGGACCCCCAGACGGCACAGACCGACGCCCTGGAAATTGTGGAAGCCCTGGTTTCTTCAGGGCTGGTCCAGCATGACCCCTGAAAACCCACCGCCTTTGACCCTGAACATCCTTTCCCTGGAACTCTGCTTTGAGGGGCTTCCTGCAGCGCTGCAAGAGGCCCTGTGGCTGGACTGGCTGCGTCCCTATGACCTGCCCACCTTGCAGCACTACCAGGTCAGGGAGGCATCCCTGGAAACCCCGGCCAACCTGCAAAAAATCCCTTTTCAGGCCGCCGAGGTGTACAGCTCCAAAGTTGAAGGAGGGGTGCTGCTGGCTTGCCGGGACAACCTGCTGAAGGTGGATTTTGCCCACCAGCAACTGCTGTACTGGGGCAACGGTCCTTCACTGCGGTTGCTTTTCCAGCTGGGGATCAGTGAAGTTCTGCGCCTGATGGGTTTCTTGCCCCTGCATGCTTCAGCGGTTTTGCTGGAGGGGGGCGCAACCGTGCTGCTGGGAAAAAGCGGCACCGGAAAAACCACCACCCTGTTGCAGGCGGCCCGCAGTGGCATTCCTGCCCTGGCAGAAGACTGGTCCTGGCTGGCAGAGGACCTGACCTTCTACCCCTGGGACAGGGGGCTGCACCTGCTGCCTGACACGGCAGAACGCTTTGAGGATGTGCTGCCTGCAGAACGCACCTGGATGCCCCGTGGAGACCGCCACAAATGGCATTTCGCAGTGCAGGACCTTCCCTGGTTTCAGCCTGCGGCCCATCCCTTAAAAGCATTCTGGATGCTCAAACGCCACCACACCACTTTGCTGCAAGACCTGCCTGCCCTGGAGAAAGTGCGCAGCCTGTGGGAAGCCTGCGGCATGCCCCTCAGCAGCGAAGCAGCACAGCTGGCCCAGCAACGCATCAACGGGTTGCTGTCCCTCCCTGCACGGCAGCTGCTGATGGGGTATGAGGTGCATTTTGCTGACCTTTTGAACGGTAATTGACTTTGTACATGAGTGGAGACAGGGAATCCTCTGCGATGATCGCCAGCACCGTGCCCTGGTATTCAATCCAGGCGTGGCCTTTGAGGGTGCCGCCAGCATTGCGCACCCCGCTGACCAGTTCGGCATCAATCCCGGCATTTCTGAGCCACCACAGCATGGCAACCGACCGCAGCACACACATGCCACTTTTCCCTCTGGGAAGCCAGGACAGCACACGGGAAGCCCCCAGCACCCCAATGCGGGCCTTGTGAATTTCCTGCAGGTTTGCAGGCTGGCTGCGCAACGGAATGCGTTCGCACAGGGCCTGCAGGCTTTGCTGATGCTGCAACACCTGGGCTGCTTGCGAAACCCATCCCATGCCTGTCAGCACGTCCCGCGCCATGCCCGGAGCCATGGAGAACAGTTTTTGCTTGCGTGCTTGCTCGGCTTGCTGGGCTGTAAAACCCCGTTCCTCTGAAACCTGCGCCTCCCAGGCTTTCAGGGCCTCAGGGGTCAGGACTTTCAGGGAAAGCACCTGCTGGTAAGGATCACAGCGCTGCAAAAACAGTTCTGCAGTTTTGCGGCAGCCCAATGCTTCGGCACGTTCCAGCAGGTGTTCGCGGGTCAGGCCTGCCTGCTTCAGGCGGTAGAGGTCCAGGTAATCATAACGCTTGAGGTTCCAGCGGTCCCGGTACCAGGCCCGGTGCAGGATCAGGGACACCAGTGCCATGTCTGCCAGACCCAGCAGCCTGACCTGCACCCCTTCCCAGTCAAAGGTTTCCATTTCGGGTTCAAGTTGCTGCTGCAGCTGTTCAGCCCGTTTTGCAAAACGGGCAGGGTGCTTCAGCAAAGCGTGGTGCACATCCAGTTTGATGTTCTTGCCCGGAGACATCAGGCCCAGCGCTTCATGGTTGCTGAACCCCTGGTCCCGTTCTGCATCAAACAAAACCACCCAGCCCAGAGAAGCGGCAAGTTCCCTGGCCTGAGCAATCTGTCCGGGGTCCACCACCAGGTCGATGTCTCCAAAGTAGCGCTCGCAGGGTTCTGTGTAATGCCTGAGGGCCAGGGCTGCCCCTTTGATCAGGAGGGGCACAATGCCCACTGCATTCCAGGCCTGCAACAGGGGCTTCAATTCGGTGGCCTGGGCTTTCCAGCGGTAGAGGGCCTGGGCATAGTGGGGGAGCAACCCTTTGCGGTACTGGTTTGAGGTGTGCTTGAACACGTAAGGCGCAAGGTTGCTGTTCTGCCAGGCGGTCACCGGCAGGGATTCAAAGTCATGGCAGGTCAGGGCACGGGTCAGGTCGTCCAAAGTACACCCATCATAACGCGGGGGGTCTGGCCGCAAATGTCAGCCAGTTCCTCTGCTTCAGGTTTTCACACCTGCTGCAGGTCCATCCCGCTGAAAACCACCTCAAAACCCTGTCCAGTGGGACTGGAGCACATGGGGCCAATTTGCACGGCTGGGACTTCCGGGAAGTACAGCATGCGCATCAGCTGCAAAGGCCCTCCATTGACCCCCCCTTCAATGGTGATGGCCTCTTTGCGTCTGGAAAGTTTTAAAGTGGTGCTCTGCAGGGCTTCTGGCACCGGGGACACCGACCAGTCTGAAAAATCACGGGTGACCACCACACTGAGCTGGTGCACCCCTTCCAGATATTCAATGCCTGCTTTGAGCCACAGGTTTTCATTGACCCGCAGCATCAGGCCTGCCTGATCGTAGAGGTCACGGTACTGTCCGGTGAAGGTGAGGGTGTAATCAAAGTCTCCCTGCACGGTCTGCAAATAAGCGTGCCCGGAATCGCGCTGGAAACCATAATGGGTGACCTGCCAGAAATCGGTGTCTGGCAGGGTCTGGATGGTCAGGGTGTCTGAAGTTTCTTGCCAGTGCAGTGGTGCATTCAACCAGGTGGGCATGTCCACAATTTAAAGCATTTGACAGAAGCAGCAGGGTTGCTCAAGGGGTCACATCCACCATGACCTTCATGGACTGCTGTTTGAATTCATCAGCAAAGGTCAGGGCTTCCTGCACCTGTGGCAAAGCAAAACGGTGGGTGACCAGACGGTCCAGGTTGATGCGGCCCTGCTCCAGCAAGGCCAGGGCCACCGGGTAGCAGTTGGCATACCTGAAAAGGCCCCGGATGTCCACTTCGCGGGCTGCAGCGGCCACCAGATCCAGGGTCACCATGGGATCCGGGGGCAATCCCACCAGCACCACCACCCCTCCAGGCCGGGCCAAAAGCATGCTCTGCTGGCAGGTGCGCAGGGTGCCTGCCGTTTCAAACACCACATCTGCCCCACTGTGGGATGTGGGCAAACCTCTGGAGGTGAGGTCCTGAATCACCTGCTGGGCATTCTGGTGTCTGGCGTTGATGGTGTGGGTGGCCCCCAGTTCCCGGGCCAGATCCAGCCGGAAATCTTCCAGGTCAATGGCAATGAGGGTGGTGGCTCCAGCAGCTTTTGCGGCTTGCAGGGTGGTGCATCCGATGGGTCCTGCACCCACCACCACCACGGTGTCTCCGCTTTTCACCTGTCCTCTGCGGGCCGCCCAGATGCCCACTGCCAGCGGTTCGATCAGGGCTGCAGCGTCGTCGCTGATGCTGTCAGGAACTTTAAAAGCAAAATCTGCGGGCCATTCCAGGTATTCCGTGAAGGCCCCATTGACAGGCGGGGTGGCCATGAAAGTCATTTCGGGACAGAGGTTGTAGCGCCCGGATTTGCAGTATTCGCAGGTGCGGCAGGGTGACCCTGGCTCCAGGGTCACCCGGTCTCCGGCAGCAAAGCCTTTCACGCCCTCCCCCACTGCTTCAATGACACCCATGGATTCATGGCCCAGCACCAGCGGGGCTTCCACCACAAAGGGGCCAATCCGTCCGTGGGTGAAGTAGTGTACGTCTGAAGCGCACACCCCCACCTTCTGGATGCGCACCAGCACATGGCCTGCCTGGGGCTGGGGAATGTCTCTCTCTTCGATCCTTACGTCACGGATGCTGTGCAGAACGGCTGTTTTCATCTTCATGGGTGTGCCTCGGGAAGGGTGGAAAAGTTGATGGACTCGAGTCCATTGTAGCACCAGGTTTCTGAGAAGCAGGGCAGCAGAAAACAGAGGACAGAGAAAGCAAGGCTTGCCTCATGATGCCAGATCCCGGTATGCTGTAAAGCACAACTGTGCCCGAATGGGCAGAAAACCACCTTCATGCGTGGACCTGGCGGAGACTGATCAAAAGGTCTTCGCTTTTTTTGCATCCCGGTTTTCAAGGAGTCAAGATGACCAGATCCAAAATGTTTCCCATCCAACTGCTGTTTTGCGTGCTGCTCGGTGGCACAGCCCAGGCAGCAGGAACCTCTGAAGTTTCAGATGTGCTGATTCAACTGTTCTTTCTGGTGCTGGCCGCCAGTGTGGGCAGCTGGCTGTTTTCCAGGCTGGGGTTGCCCAGTGTGGTGGGTCAGGTGGCTGCAGGGGTGCTCATCGGTCCCAGTGTGCTGAATGCCGTGCAGGACAGCCTGACCCTGGAAGCCCTCGCAGAAATTGGAGCAATTTTTCTGATGTTCATGGTGGGCCTGGAAACCCGTTTCAAAGACCTGCTGAATGTGGGCAAAGAAGCTTTGCTGGTGGCCGTGCTGGGGATTTTCTTTCCGATGGTGGGAGGGTACTTTTTCGGGCTGATGCAGGGACACAGCAACATCGAAAGCCTCTTTCTGGCCACCACACTGGTGGCCACCAGTGTGGGCATCACCGCCAAAGTGCTCCAGGAAATAGGTGTGCTGGACCGCAAATTCGCCCAGATCATCCTGGGGGCAGCCGTGATCGATGACATCCTGGGCCTCACCATCCTGGCCGTGGTCAGCGGTCTGGGCAAAGGCGGAGACATCTCGTTGCTGGGCGTGCTGACCACCCTGGGCCTGAGTGTGGGATTCGTGGTTGCGGTGCTGGCCCTGGGCATTCCCCTGCTGCGGCGTTTTCAGAAGCAGTTGAGAAATGTGCCCCTGGCAAGCAGTTTCAGTCTTGCTGTGGTGGTTGGGCTGGGTCTGGCTGCACTCTCTGGTCTGGCGGGTCTTGCCCCCATCATCGGGGCCTTTCTGGCGGGCATGGTGCTGTCCGAAGTCAAAGACGAATATGAATTTGAAAGCAAAGTGCACGCCCTGGAAGACTTTCTGGCCCCGGTTTTCTTTGCCATGGTGGGCGTGAAGCTGGAACTGGGTTTGCTGGGAAGTCCAGTGGTGCTGATGGCGGGCGGGGTCCTGTCTGTTCTGGCCGTCCTCAGCAAATGGGTGGGCGGATTCCTGGGAGCCCTTTCTCAGGGACGCAAAGATGCCATGCTGGTAGGGGTGGGCATGGTGCCCAGAGGGGAAGTGGGCCTGATTGTGGCGGGCATTGGACTGTCTTACGGCATCATCCAGAAGGAGGTTTTTGCACAGGTTCTTTTGATGGTGATGGTCACCACCTTGCTGGCCCCCATCGTGCTGAAAGTGCTGGTGCGTCCGGAGGCCAGAAGCTGATCAGAAAGTTTTTTCAGATTTCAGAATCTATATTCTGTTCTGAGCGAAACCAGCGCATTCAAGCTTCTGTAGAATTTCCTGCTATGTATTATGTAAAAAACAGAATACAATGAGGCATGTACACCGTGACCGTGAAACGCAAACGCAGAACCATGCTGGGCAGCTACACCAGCTTTACAGAAGCTGCCAAGGCCGCCATCGCATGGTGGAGCAAAGAAACCGCCCAGCATCCCCACCCGGAAGACATCAAAGGCACCTGGCTGGAAAGCTACGACCACCAGAAAGACACCCGCATGTGGTTCTTCATCCCCGAAGTGAGCGCCTTAGAAGCCCTGGGCTGGAACATGCCCGGCTGTGAAATCCGCAGTGCTTCCTGAGTTTTTCTTTTTCTGAATCCACCTGTTCAGCGGGTGGATTTTTTGTGGATGCCCTTCCTGAAGTGGCCATCAAAAACAGAAATGAAATGTATACTGGGCAGGAAAGCAGCCTGACCCCGACCATGAACAACCCTGACCGCAACCTGTTCAAAAAACCCACCAGTGCAGATGTGGCAAGGCATCTGGGGATTTCGCAATCTACAGTGTCTCTGGTGCTGAATGGCAAGGCAGAAGGCCGGGTGTCTCAGGAGTTGCAGCAGGCCATCTGGGAAGCCGCCCGCATGCTCAATTACAAACCCAACCGGGCAGCCAAAGCCCTGCGGGAAGGGCGGGCCAGAACCCTGGCCCTGGTGGTTCCACAACTCAGCAACCCCTTCTTTGCCCCGGTGTACCAGGGGGCAGACCAGGAGGCGCGCAAACTGGGCTATGACACCATCCTGGTGAATTACGACCACAGCATGAGCACCCAGGAGGCCCTGATCGAGCACCTGTTCAGCCACGATGTGGATGGATACGTGCTGTGGGACATCTCTGCACGGTCCAGCAACCTGCTGGATCAGGGCAATGTGGTGCTGGTGGAAGGCCGGGTGGACGGCTTTCATTCCATCATGGTGGACATCCCCCACGGCATCCAGATGGCCCTGCAACACCTGCTGGCCCTGGGACACAGCCGAATTGCACACCTTGCTGCAACCGTGGAAACCGAGACGTTCCAGGCCAGAACCCGCGCTTACCAGCAGTTTTTTGCAGAACAGGGCTGGACTTTGAAGCCTGAATGGCAGGTCAAGGCCCCTTTCTCGCTGGAAGGGGGAAAAGAAGGCGCGCTGCAACTGCTCAGCCTGCCCGAAGAGCGGCCCACGGCCATCCTGTGCGATGGGGATTTTCTGGCGGTGGGCGTGTACAAGGCCGCCAAACAGCTGGGACTGCGCATCCCAGAGGACCTCTCGGTGATCGGGGTGGACAACCTTGAACTGTCCCAGTACATCGAACCTGAACTCACCACCCTGCACATTCCGGCCTATCAGATGGGGCAGGCAGCCGCCCAGCAACTGATTCAACTGCTGGAAGGGCAACCCAGAGCCGAAAAAGTGGTGTGGTTCCAGACTGAACTGATCAAACGCGGCTCTGCTGCAGCACCTGGACAGTGAATGGCAGCAAAATGGCACTGAACCAGGGATACGCCTACACCGAACAGCTTGTGAAAAAAGCCGCAGGTCTGACCCTGCTGGATTACCTGAGCAGGTTTTACACCCATTCTTCTGTTCAGGAATGGCAGGAACGCCTGCAGCAACAGGAAGTCCATCTGGACGGTCAGGTCGCAACTGGGCAGGAAACCCTGAAACCCGGACAGACCCTGATCTGGCACCGTCCCCCCTGGGAGGAACCCGAAGTCCCTCTGCATTTTGAGGTGCTGCAAGAAGATGAGCACCTGCTCGCGGTGAACAAACCCAGTGGCCTTCCCACCATGCCCGGAGGGGGATTTCTGGAGCACACCCTGCTGACCCTGGTTCGAAAAACCCATCCACAGGCCAGCCCCCTGCACCGATTGGGACGCTACACGTCCGGTGTGGTGCTGTTTGCCACCTCTTCTGAAGCCGCAAGCCTGATGGCAAGAGCCTGGAGGGACCATGCAGTACAAAAACAGTACCTGGCCCTGGCTTCTGGTGTGGCAGAAAAGGATGTTTACCCCATCCATACCCCCATTGGGCCGGTTCTCCATCCCAGATTGGGAACAGTGTTTGCAGCACACCCAGAAGGGAAACCCTCTTCCAGTCTGGCAAAAGTGCTGGAAAGAAGGGAGACCTCCACCCTTTTTGAAGTGGACATCCAGACCGGACGGCCTCACCAGATCCGCATTCATCTGGCCTCCATCGGACATCCGCTGGCGGGAGATCCACTGTACGGGCCTGATGGTTTGCCTTTGCAGCAGGACCCGGGTTTGCCAGGGGATGGTGGATATCTGCTGCATGCAGCAAGGCTGGTTTTTGAGCATCCCATCAAGCAGCAAACCACAAAAATTCTGGCCCCTGTTCCCTCTCCTCTGCAGCTTCAAAAGTGAATCCTCCGCCTTGCAGCAGGGGATTTTCAGCACAGCCCGATCAGGCAGAAGGATTCAGGGAAAAAGGAGGGGCGTCTTGCAGATCATCAAAATTCAATTGGGGTGTTTTCAAAGAACGGTCCATCAGGAGGACAACAATCAGGAAAGAACTGCCAATGATCAGACCAGCGATGAGTGAGAGGATGAATAACATCTGCTCCCTCCTTTCTGACTTAAGGGTATACCTCCGTACTGAAAAGTCCCTGAGGGACGCTGAATTTTTTCTGAGGGGTTCTGAGTGGGGGCTGAATGGGAACATCAACAGGAGATGAAGGCAAAAACTGCCTTGCATGGGGTTGCCCTCACATCCTCAGGCACAAATGCAGTACACTCTGCTGAACACAAATCCAGCGAAGGAGACTGCAACGTGATGATCAAAGAAATCACCATTCAGGAAGTGCTTTCCTACACCTGGCTTGACCAGTCGGTGCAGGTGGTGGCCAAAACCAGTCTCAGTGCTGAGGAGCATGAAGCGATTTTTCGGGGACAGTTGCAAATGAAGTTTCTGGGGGTGGACCTCAAACTGACCGCTGTGCAGGTGCAGGAGGGGGCGGCGCTCTTAAATTTCATGGTGTCCACGCACCTGCTGCAGGATTGAAGTTTAGAACCCATGGACGCTTTGTTGCCATTGCTGGGCAAATTGTTGCTGGCTGGTTTTCTGATTTACCTGCTTTTTGGGGTGGTCGGGTATGGAATGTTGTGGTGGCACACCCGCAAAAAGGCAGCCCTGACCCCAGATCCTGAGCCTTATCAGGGACCTTTTTTTGATGGGGAGATCCAGGACCTCCTGAAACCGGAACGGCAAGCCGAAAAAGATCCTGTGCGCTGAATCCCTTGCAGTTCAGTCATACGTATGACTATAATTGCGTCATACGTATGACAAGCCTTGACCTCTGCACCCGAAATGCTGGTGGAGGCGTGTCCCCGTGCTTGCAAACCGCTGGCTGACCCTTTTCCGGGAAGGCATCGGGCAGGTCAGGAAGTCAGCCTGCTGCAGATCTGTCATGACTTCGGACCCCACCATGACCGAACCTTATGCAATTGAACCCCCTGCCATTGAACTCAGGGGCATCACCAAGCGCTTCCCTCTGGTGCTGGCCAACGACAACATCAACCTGAAGGTGAACTGGGGCAGCATTCATGCGCTGGTGGGAGAGAACGGCGCAGGGAAAAGCACCCTCATGAAAATCCTTTATGGCATGCAGCCCCCCACCAGTGGTGAAATCCGGGTGAATGGAAAGCCTGCACCCATGCTCGACCCCAGAGACGCCATCCAGAACGGCATTGGAATGGTGCACCAGCACTTCATGCTGGTCGGACCTCTGACCGTAACCGAGAACGTGATTCTGGGGATGGAACCGACCAGTGGCACCAGCATCAATTACGCTGCTGCACGCAAACGGGTCAAAGAACTGATCGAGCAATTCAAGTTTGGCCTGAACCCGGACGCAAAAATTGAAGACCTTCCTGTGGGCCTGCAGCAAAAAGTGGAGATCCTGAAAACCCTGTACCGGGGGGCCAGAATCCTGATTCTGGATGAACCCACCGCAGTTCTGACCCCTGCAGAAACCGAGGACCTGTTCCGTTTTTTGCGCGAACAGTTTGCCCAGCAGGGGAACAGCGTGATTTTCATTTCCCACAAGCTGCACGAGGTTTTAGAGCTCTGTGATGAGATCTCGGTGATCCGGGACGGCAAGATGATCGGCAGCATTCCCAGGGAGGGGGCCACCACCGAGACCATCGCCCGCATGATGGTGGGCCGCGAGGTGACCCTGAAGGTCCAGAAAAAAGAAGCCCAGCCAAAAGAGAAGGTGCTGGAAGTCCTGAATGCCAGCATTGCCAGCAGCCACAAGAAACCTGTGCTGGATCAGGTGTCTTTTCATGTGGCAAGGGGTGAAGTGGTGGGCATTGCCGGGATTGACGGCAACGGTCAGAGCGAACTGGTGGAGGCCATCACCGGACTGCGCCCGCTTTCCAGAGGCGAAATCCGCTACTCGGGCGAGACCCTGAAAAAAGCCGATGCCAGACGGGTGGCCGAAGCAGGCCTGAGCCACATCCCCGAAGACCGCAATGAACGCGGATTGGTGCTGGAAATGAGCACCGCTGAAAACATGATCCTGGGACAGCACCGAAATCCCTTCTTCAGCGGGAAATTCGGACTTTTGAACCTGATGCGCATTCGCAAGCACACCGAAACCCAGATTGACCTGTACGATGTGCGACCCAGATCAGCGGATCTGCCTGCCGGACGCTACTCGGGTGGGAATGCCCAGAAGGTCATCGTGGCAAGAGAGATGTTCAGGAACCCGAAAATCCTTGTCGCCAGTCAGCCGACCCGTGGGGTGGACATCGGGGCCATTGAATTCATTCACCGTCAGATCATCCGGGCCAGAGACCAGGGGCTGGGGGTGCTGCTGGTCAGCGCAGACCTCACCGAAGTCATGAACCTCTCAGACCGCATCCTGGTGATGTTCGAGGGGCAGGTCATGGGGGAAATGAAAGCCAGCGAAGCCACCGAGGAAAAACTGGGCCTGCTGATGGCTGGCGTGAACTCTAAAGCAGCACAAGAAGAAAAACAACCCGCTCTGGCCTGAGGGCAGAGCCACACCTGGAGACCACAGATGAGCCAGAGTTACACCACCACCAGAAGCGCAAGCCTGATTGCGCTGTACACCAGTCTGCTTGCTGGACTGGGCCTGCTTTTGCTTCCCTTTCTGACCTACACCCGCAATTTCAGCGGTGCAGGGACCCTGCAACTGCTGACCGGGAAAGTCATGGATTATTCCGGGTTTCCTCCCGAGCATCTGCCTGCCATGGGCACAGCGCTGGGTCTGGGCTGGGCGCTTTTTGCCTGTCTGCTGATCTCTGCTTTTGCAGCCCTGAGAAAGGCTTCCTGGCTGTGGATGGCTGGACTGGCAGGCCTGCTGATTGCTGTGCTGGCAACGGTCAGCGTGCAGGTTTCGCTGGGACAGGCCACCCAGAATTTGCTGGGCCAGAACATCCCCCTCAGACGCATTCCTTTTGTTTCTGGAGGGGTCAATCTGGGTCTGGTGCTGGGACTGCTGGCTTCGCTGGTGACCCTGTTCACCGGATTGAGCGGCTTCAGGGTCTGGCGGGAGCGCATGGAGAAACTGCGCTGGGCCCTGGTTCCCTCTGTGTCCTTCCTGATTGCCATTGTGGGCGGTGCCCTGATCATCGTGGCGATTCAGGAGGTCCCCAGTGGCCTCTCCTCTCCCCTGACCATGCCTGAAATGCTGGTCGGAAAATTTGACCTGATCTGGTTCGTGTACTCCACCCTCTTTGCCCCCCTGACCAACCTCCCGGATTTCCTGCAGAGCCTGGTGCTGGCCACCCCCCTGATCCTGACCGGCCTCAGTGTGGCCTTTGCTTTCCGGGCGGGCCTGTTCAACATTGGTGCCCCTGGACAGATGACCATTGGGGCCATCTTTGCCATGCTGGTGGGGGTTTATGTGCATCTGCCTGCAGTTTTTCTGCTGCCCCTGACCGTGCTGGCGGGTGCTCTGGGAGGAGCGCTGTGGGGCGGTCTGGTCGGCTGGCTGAAAGCCCGTTTCGGGTCCAGCGAGGTGATCAACACCATCATGCTGAATTACGTGGCTGCAGGGATTTTCGTGTTCATGATCGGTTCCAGCGAGGTGAAATTCTTCGGACACACCTTCCAGATGCCTTTCAAAGCAGAGGGGTTTGAGGCCAAAAGTGCAGAGTTGCAGGCGGGAGCGCAACTGCCCGGTTTGCTGCAGCTGTTCGGGCTGCACAAAGACGGGGACCACATCAGCCTGAGCTGGATGGCAGGTCTGCTGGTGCTGGGTTTGCTCTTTGCTGTGCTGAAAAACAGAAACCGCCTGTGGATTGCTCTGGCTGCTGGGGTGGCCGTGACTGCAGCCCTGTGGGTGCCCATGACCGTGCAGGCCACGGGTGCCCTGATTTCCAGCCGCCTGAATGTGGCTTTCCTGCTGGCCCTGCTTGCTTCCATGTTCTTCGGGGTTTTCCTGTGGAGGACTGCCCGTGGCTACGAGATCCGTGCTGTGGGCCTGTCTCCAAAAGCCGCCGAATACGGGGGCATCAACGTTGCAAAGAACACCATCCTGGCCATGGTGGTTGCAGGTGCATTTGCAGGTCTGACCGCTTCCCACTATGTGATGGGGGGAGCGCTGGACGAGTACCGCCTGAAACAGAGCCTGCCCGTCAGTGTGGGTTTTGATGGGATCACCATTGCCCTGCTGGGCCAGAGCACCCCGGTGGGTGTGGTGGCTTCCAGTGTGCTGTTCGGGGTGCTGGACACGGGCGGTCTGTATGTGGACCAGAAGCTGGATGCCCTCAACCGTGACATCGTGACCGTGCTGAAGGCCATCATCGTGCTGATCATTGCGGCGCAGGGTTTCCTGAGCAAGAAGATCATCAGCCCGCCTCCTGCTCCACCTGAAGCCAACCCCACCCCTAAAGAAGAACGCAAGGAAGTGACCGCATGAGTTTTCTGGATCTGTTCACGCTGACTTTTCTGGCGACCCTGATCCGCTCGACCACGCCGCTTTTGCTGGCAGCGCTTGGGGGCCTGTTCAGCGAGCGTTCCGGGATTGTCAACATTGCGTTAGAAGGAATCATCATTTTTGGTGCCCTGGCCGGGGCTGTGACCACACAATTGCTGGATGCATCTTTAGGCAACGCTGCCCCCTGGGTCGGCTGGATTGCTGGTGCACTGGTGGGTGGTCTGGTGGCCTGGATTCACGCCGTGATCTCCATCAAATACAGGGCCGATCAGGTCATCTCTGGCACCGCCATCAATTTGCTGGCCATCGGGGTGCCCGGGGTGATCCTGAGCTTCCTGTATGGCTCCTCCACAGAAAGCAAAACCATTGAACATGCGCTGCCCCAGTGGGGTTTCGGGGATTTCCGTTTCAGCCCGCCTGTTTACTTTGCTTTCCTGATGGTGCTGATTGGGTGGTACGTGCTCTACAAAACCCCTTATGGCCTGCGAATCCGGGCCACCGGGGAACACCCCAAGGCAGCAGCCAGCATGGGTGTGAATGTGTACCAGATCCGCTACACCGCAGTGGTCATCTCGGGTATGCTGGCAGGTACCGCAGGTGTGTTTCTCTCGATGGGTTTCCTGAACAGCTTCACCCGAAACCTCTCGGCAGGACAGGGGTTCATTGCCCTGGCCGCTCTGATTTTCGGAAAATGGACCCCGCTGGGCACCCTGGGAGCCACCCTGCTGTTCGGATTTTTCAGTGCTCTGGCCATCACCCTGGGTGGAGCAGACCTTTTTCCCAGCAGCATCGTGCAGGTCATGCCCTTTCTGTTCACCATCATTGCCCTGGCGCTCACCGGCAAAGGGACTGCGCCGAAAGCCGTAGGTAAAGCATATGAATGACCCCTTAAACCTTGCAGATTACATTGACCACACCCTCCTGAAAGCTGCAGCCACCCCGTCAGACATTCGCAAACTCTGCGAGGAGGCCGCAGAGCACGGGTTCAAAGCCGTGTGCATCAATCCCGGTTACATCCAGCTTGCCCTGGAATGCCTCTCGGAAAGCGAAGTCAAAGTCGCCACCGTTGCAGGTTTTCCCCTCGGAGCCCTGACCCCTGAGCAGAAAGCCAGAGAAGCTGCCCTCAGCGTGGAAATGGGTGCAGATGAGGTGGACATGGTGATCAACATCGGGGCCGCCAAAGCAGGCGACTGGGATCTGGTCCTCAGGGACATCCAGGCCGTGCGGGAAGCCACCGAAGACGTGATCCTCAAGGTCATCATCGAAACCTGTTACCTGACCGAAGCAGAAAAAATCCGCGCCACCGAACTGGTGCTGGAAGCCGGAGCAGACTTCGTGAAAACCAGCACCGGATTTGGCAGCGGAGGCGCAACCCTGGAAGACATCCAGCTGATGGCCAAAATCACCCAGGGCAAAATTGGCATCAAAGCAGCCGGAGGCGTCAAGACCCCCCAGGATGCCCAGAGGTTCATTGAAGCTGGAGCCACCCGACTGGGCACCTCCAGCGGCGTTGCCCTGGTGCAGGGAGAAAAGGCAGGCGAAGGCTACTGACATGCGGATTCCTGACCTGATCCAGAAAAAACGGGACGGAGGCCAGCACACCGAGGCCGAGATCCGCTTCCTGATCGAGGGCTACGTGAACGGACAGGTGCCCGACTACCAGGTCGCAGCCTGGCTGATGGCGGTGTTCTTTCA
This sequence comes from Deinococcus roseus, assembly GCF_014646895.1. Lineage (NCBI taxonomy): Bacteria > Thermotogati > Deinococcota > Deinococci > Deinococcales > Deinococcaceae > Deinococcus > Deinococcus roseus. The sequence goes on along the minus strand of NZ_BMOD01000003.1, from coordinate 216,630 downwards.
GGGCATGACCCCCGAAGAAACCACGTACCTGACCCTCGCCATGGCTGAAAGTGGTGACCTGCTGGACCTTTCCAGCCTTTCGCACACCGTGGACAAACACTCCACTGGAGGGGTGGGAGACAAAACCAGTCTGGTGCTCACCCCCATGCTGGCCGCACTGGGTCTGACCGTGGCCAAGATGAGCGGACGGGGCCTCGCGCACACCGGAGGCACCATCGACAAACTGGAAAGCATTCCGGGCTGGAGCCCCGTGCTGGAAGACGAGGCTTTCCTGAAACAGGCCCGTGAGATTGGTCTCGCGCTGGTGGGCCAGAGCAAAAACCTTGCCCCTGCCGACGGCCTGCTTTACGCCCTCAGAGACGTGACCGGAACGGTGGAATGCGTGCCATTGATCGCCAGTTCCATCATGAGCAAGAAACTGGCCGCTGGCGCAAAAACCATCGTGCTGGATGTCAAAGTGGGCAGTGGAGCGTTCATGAAGACCCTGCAGGACGGGCAAATTCTGGCAGAGGCCATGGTGAACATCGGGAAACTCAGCGGGCGCAATGTGCGGGCCGTGCTGACCGACATGGAAACCCCTCTGGGACGCATGACGGGCAACACTTTAGAGGTGCTGGAGGCCATCCAGACCCTCAGGGGAGAAGGCCCCGAAGACCTGCGGGAACTGTGCCTCTCGCTGGCAAAAGAAACCCTGCTGGCCGAGGGCTTCAGCGAAGAAGAAGCCGACCGCAGACCCCGAGAAGTCCTGCAGGACGGCTCTGCACTGGCCAAACTGCGGGCTTTCGTGGCCTCCCAGGGCGGAGATCCCAGCTACATCGACGACCCCTCCCTGTTCTTTGTGGCCCCGGAAACCGTGGAGGTGCAGGCCCACGCTTCAGGCTTTGTCTCCCACATTGAAGCCCTGAAGATCGGACAGGCCTTGCTGGTGCTGGGCGGAGGCCGTGAAACCAAAGGGGAAGCCATCGACCACTCGGTGGGCATCGAACTCCTGAAAAAACTGGGGGAAAAGGTGCAGGCCGGAGAACCCATCGCCCGCATCTACCACCAGAACAAAGGCAAAGACGCAGCTTTAAAACTGGTCGAGGAGGCCCTGAAGATTGAGGGCAAACAGCCAGCAGAAGCAGAGTTGATTCTGGGGCACATTGCCTGAATGCGCTTCGCGCAGCAGAAGGCAGAAGGCTGAAGGCAAAAACGCCGAGGGCCGAGGGCCGAGAGCTGAGGGCAAGAATTTGAAATGGGCACCTGTAGGGGCGCAGCGTGCTGCGCCCCACCGGAAGAAATATCAGATGCATTGTGTAGGGGCGAGGCGTGCCTCGCCCAACCGTAAGAAACCTCAAACCCTCCCCTCACCCTCCTCCCAGCCTCAGAAACACCAGAAAATCCCGCTGTGAACTGTTGACTGTAAACTGTCCACTTCTCCGAACAAACCTCCCCATCCGACCTCTCTCCCACCCCCACAAAGGAAAAACATGAGCGTACACCTGAATGCACAACCCGGCCAGATTGCAGAAACCGTCCTCCTTCCCGGCGATCCCCTGAGGGCCAAGCACATTGCAGAGAACTTCCTGGAAAATGCCGAGCAGCACAACAATGTGCGTGGGATGCTCGGGTACACCGGGACCTACAAGGGGCACAGGATCAGCGTACAGGGCAGTGGGATGGGGATTCCCAGCATCTCCATCTACGTGAACGAACTGATCCGGGATTATGGCTGCAAGAAGCTGATCCGGGTGGGCACCTGCGGGGCCTACCATGAAGATGTGAAGGTGCGCGATGTGATTCTGGCCCAGGCCGCCTGCACCGACAGCCAGATCAACAACATCCGCTTCAATGGCAGAAACTACGCGCCCATTGCTGATTTTGAACTGCTGCATCAGGCCTACATGGCTGCTCAGCGGGCTGGGAAACCTGTGCGTGTGGGGAACATCTTCTCCAGTGACACCTTCTACAACGACCACCCCGACCACTACAAGATCTGGGCAGAGTTTGGTGTGCTGGGCGTGGAAATGGAAGCCGCAGGTCTGTACACCATTGCTGCCAAATACGGGGTGCAGGCCCTGACCATCCTGACCGTCAGTGACCACCTGGTGACGGGCGAGGCCACCAGTGCCATGGAGCGCCAGACCAGCTTCAACGACATGATGCTGATTGCCCTGGAAGCCGCCATCGCCGACAAGGAGTAAACCCATGAAAGTCACAGTGATCGTGCTGGATTCGGTGGGCATGGGCGAGTTGCCCGATGCGGAAAAGTTCGGGGATGTGGGTTCCCACACCATCAACCACACGCTGGAAAAATCCGGGGTGGTGCTTCCCCATCTGGCAAAAATGGGTCTGGGACACATCTCTACGGTCAAGCATGACCGTCCAGAGCAGGTGCATGGCAGTTATGGCCGCCTGCAGGAAGTCAGCGCCGGGAAAGACACCTCTACCGGGCACTGGGAGTTCATGGGGGTGCAACTTGAGCACCCTTTCAGGACCTTCAGTGACGGGTTTCCCAAAGAAGTGATGGACCGTTTTGAGGCTGCAATTGGAACCGGGTGGCTGTGCAACCTGCCTTACAGCGGAACCGAGGTCATCAAGGACTACGGCGAGGAGCACATCAAAACCGGGTTCCCCATCGTGTACACCAGTGCCGACAGTGTGTTTCAGATTGCCACCCATCTGGACGTGACCCCCATCGAAACCCTGTACGATTACTGCCAGAAAGCCCGTGACATCCTGCAGGGAGAGTACGCTGTGGCCCGTGTGATCGCCCGTCCGTTCAGGGGGGAATTCCCTTTCGAGCGGGCCGGGGAACTGCGCAGGGATTTCTCTTTGACCCCTCCTCGCACGGTGCTGAATGCGCTGCATGAAGCCGGGAAAGATGTGGTGGGCATCGGGAAAATTCCCGACATCTACGACCACCAGGGCTTCACCGAGGAGATCCACACCGACAACAACCTGGACGGCATCCAGAAAACCCTGAAACGCATGCAGCAGAATTTTGATGGTCTGGTGTTCACCAATCTGGTGGATTTTGATGCCAAATTCGGACACAGGCGCGATCCCATCGGGTATGGCAACGCCCTGAAAGAATTTGATGACCACCTGCCAGAAATCCTGGCAAGCGTTCCAGACGACGGGATGCTGGTTCTGATCAGCGACCACGGCAACGACCCCACCGTTCCCGGCACCGACCACACCCGTGAATACGGGATGCTGCTCACTTACCGACCTGGAAAAGGAGCCGTGAATCTGGGAGAACGGGCCACCTTTGCAGACGTGGGGGCCACTGTTGCTGAGGCACTCGGGGTGAAGTGGGAAGGACCTGGAACAAGTTTCTGGAGTGAATTGAAGTAAAGATCACTGGTGCTGGGAGGAGCCTGACTTCGGGCTCCTCTTTTAATTATGCTGAAACCATGGTTTCATGCAAAATTGTGATTCCCACTGAGCTACTGATGTCGTTCAGGCCAACACATCAACACGAGGGCCTGTTTTTCTGGTGGGAGTTTGATGGCGTACCTTACCCTTTTGAAGACCATGCAGATGCTCCAGGAGTGGTCTTTGGCTGGTGGACCTCACAGCTGATGCAACTGTCTTACGGCGCAAGAGCCACACCACTGGTCTTTTTTGAAGGTGCCCCTGCCCTGGTCCTGACCCAGGAAGACAACCGCATTTTTGCGTCTGGGGAGGGCTTTGGTCCTGTTGAAGTGGAGTGGGAATCTCTGGCCAGTGCTTTGCAGCAGGCCATTATTACAGTGGCTCCAGCTTTCGAGCAAATGGACAGAGCATGGGCCAAAAGGTTCAGGGAAGATGCAGACCGACTGGACGAGATCAAGGGCTACCGCAAAAACACCCGGAAAAAACAAAACCCGATCTGAGAAACCGGGGTCAGGGAAAACTGTTTTTCAATCTGCAGAAACAGCTTCCTGCTTTGCCTGAATCTGGGGCACGGCATGCCAGCTGTACACCATCCAGCACACCAGCAAAATCAGTGCAGACCCAAAAAACGCAATGCCAGGAAGGTAGGGGTGGGCCGAGGGGGTCGCAAAGTGGGCAAAGAGGTTGGTGGCGGCCAGAGGACCGAGCACCCCGGTCAGGCTGTTCAGGCTGGCCATGTTGCCCTGCACCATCCCCTGCACCTGTGGAGGAACACGGGAAGCCACCTGGGATTGCAAAGCGGGGCCTCCCAATCCCATCAGGGCTGGAACAGGCATGGCGAGGTAGAACATCCAGACTTCGCTGGAAAGTCCATACAGGATGTATCCGAGGGCACCAAAGAGCAAAGCCATCTGAACCGTTCGAACACCTCCAAAACGTTTCATGGCCATGCCCACCAAAAGCATTTGCACCGGAAGTCCCATCAGGGCAGAAACGGTGAGGGCCAGCCCACTTTCTCCGGTGCCCCAGTGGTAGCGGGTGGTGCCGTGCAAAACCCAGGTGCTGGCCACAAACTGGAAACCCAGGCTGGACAGCACCGTGACCCAGGCCAGCGCAGGCAATCCAGGGTATTGCTTCAGTACCCCAAGGGAACGCAACGGAATGAGGTTCTTGAGGGCCAGCTTTGCCTGGGGGTTGGGCTGGTGGGATTCTGGCAGCACGAACAGACCATAAAGGAAGTTCAAGAGGGCAAACCCCGCTGCGAACATGAAAGGCAAACGCACCCCAAATTGCCCCAGCAAGCCTCCAATGGCAGGCCCCACAATGAAACCCAGGGTGAAAGCTGCCCCAACCATGCCGTAATTGCGGGCACGGGTTTCTGGGGTGCTGACATCTGCAATGTAGGCGTTGGCAACACCCATGCTGGCCCCGGCCATCCCGGAAAGCATGCGGCCCAAAATCAGCCATGCCAGGGTGGGACTGAAAATCAGCAGGGTGTAAGCGCAAACCGCCAGAAAAGTGGTGCCCAGCAAAATGGGTCTGCGACCATAACGGTCACTGAGCACGCCCAGAAGCGGAGCCACCAGCAACTGCGAGAGGGCATAAATCCCGATCAAAACCCCGTACACCTGACTGGTCCGGGCAGCATCACCGGAGAGCGAACCCACCAGCTGGGGCATCACGGGCAAAACCAGCCCCAATCCCAGCAAATCAATCAAAAGGGTGATGAAAATGAACATGACGGCGGGTTGTCGTTTGACAGTCATAAAAACCTCGGTGCAAGAGAGGAGGTCACCGCCAGATGCACGCTCGCGGGACATGTTGGACCGGACCTCTGGTTCAGAAGTCAGGTTTGAGGTGGGTTGTGGACAGGAACGCCGAGGGCCGAGGACCAAAAAAGGAGGTCGGAATCTGGAGTGAGGACTGTAGGGGGCGCAGCGTGCCAGCAAAACATGGTTGGTGTTTTGCGCCTTCAGCACAAGACGCGTGCTGCGCCCTGTTGCCAGGAATCCAGCATGGGGCTGTATGGGTGAGGCATGCCTCGTCCTCTTCCCAGAAACCCTGACCAGTCTCAGGCCAGATACTGCTGAAACTTTCAGCCCAGGTCTTGTTGAAAAGCCCTTTCTTTAGCTCTCGGCCCTCGGCTCTCGGCCATCGGCACTTTCAAAAACAGGCCCCGCCAGTCGCTCAGCATGCCCCCTGATGTCTTCGGGCCAGGGCTGGATTTCCTGCTGGAAACGCTCAAAATCTCTGGCATAGAGCGCACGGGAGGCCTCCTGGTATCCGGGCAGATCTCCGGCGATCACGGACATGAAACGGTCTGCAGCAGTCTGGGCCTGACGGATTTTTGTCAGGTCGGGTTGCTGTTTGCGGGCTTCTTCAATCAGGCGGCGCAGGGCTGCAGAGGCCCCTCCGGGTTGCTGTTCCAGCCACTCCCAGTGCCTGGGGAACAGGGTCACTTCCCGGGCCACCACCCCGAGTCTGGGTCGTCCACGGCCTGCACGGGCAGGTTCTGCATCGCTGCTGGGAAGGTGACGGACCAGCACTTCTTCGAGGGTGCCCCTGAGGTCAAAATCCACCGTTCTTCCGGTCTGGTCTTCAAAAACCAGCACCTGGGCATGGGGGTTCTGGGGCTGGTTTTTCAGGTGGGTGAGCACTTCAGGCAACCCTGCTGTGAGCAGGTGCTTCTGGTCAACGAAGAGGGTGTAGGTGGGGTTGAGGTCGTCCATGGGTCAATATTACCCGGATGAAATTCAAAGGTCAATATCATCCGGGTAAAATAAGCCATTGGGCAGAGGAGGTAAGCATCCTGTTTGCCCTACACTTGCAACAACCCGGGGGAGGAAAAGACATGCCATGGAATTACCGGGTGATCCACGATGAAAAACGCAAAGCATATGCCATTCACTCTGTCTATTACGATGAAGATTTACGAATCATGGGCACATCCCTTGAGCCTGAAGCACCCGAAGGCGAATCTCTGGAAGATCTGCGCCTCACCCTGGAATTGATGCTGGAAGCTCTGGGTGAACCTGTGCTGCCAGCTTCTAAAGTCTTTGACGAAGAAAAACCTGATTCCTGATCTCAGGCAACCAGATGCAAACAAAAGGAGGGCAAGAATAAACATCCTTGCCCCTTGAAGCTCTTTCTCTTACCTGAATACCTTCAACACCGGAAGAACCTTCCCATCAAAATCAAACAGGGCCTGGTTCTCCCAGCTGGAACCCGAGGTGTCCTCTTTGCCTGTGGAAATCCACTCCCCTCCCCAGTAAAAAACTCCGGTGCGGTGCTTGCCCTGCACGGATTTCAGGGCTGCAATCAGGTCGGAGAGCATTCTGGCCTGATCTTCCGGGGTGGCTTTGTAGGCAGCTGGAAGCTGCTCTGGCAGGCCAATCACGTTGTTGGTCCAGTCGTTCCAGCCCAGCGTGAAAGGATAAGCGGTTTCCGCCAGGATCACGTCCTTGCTGTAACGCTCCATGAGGTCTGCAACATTGGCCTTGAGTTTGTCCAATGGGCCATGCCAGTACGGGTAGTAGGACAGTGCGATGGTGTCGAATTCCACTCCACGGGCCACAATTCTGTCATAGAAGTTGCGGGCCTCTGCATTGCTGCCCCCCTTGTCAATGTGAATCACAATGTTGGCTTGTGATCCCGTGTCCTTCACACCTGCGATGCCTGCTTTCAAAAGTTCGGAAAGCTGGTTCCACTGCTGGTCGGTGTTGAAGTCTGCATCTGGACCCCACACGCGACCTTCATCCCACAGCATCCCTGCAGAAATCTCATTGCCAATTTGCACCAGGTCTGGAGCGGTGCCCTGGTCCAGCATGCTCTGCACCACCGAACGGGTGTATTGCCTGACCGCGGTTTTCAAATCAAAGTAACTCAGGTTCTTCCATTCATTGGGTTTGGTCTGGTGACCGGGATCCGCCCAGCTGTCCGAGTAATGCAAATCCAGCAAGATGCCCAGACCTGCAACATGCGCCCGTTTCGCCAGTTTCAGCATGTCCCACTGGGAACCGTAACTGTCTGTCGGATGGTTCCAGACCCGCAGGCGAACCTGATTCACACCACTGGCTTTCAAAGTCTGGAAGAAATCCACGGTCTTTCCATCTGCATCTTTGTAAAGCCCGCCTCTGTCCTCCACCCTGGACACATAAGAGGCGTCTACACCTCCCAGAAACGGGGGCAGGGGGTTGGGGGTCTGGGCACTGCTGCAACCCACGGAAAGGGAGAGCAAAACCATCAGGGAAACTGTTTTTTTCATTGGGACTCCTCAAGAAAGGGGGTGATGTTTGTAGGGGATGTAGGGGCGTAGCGTGCTACGCCCTCTGTTGCTCAAGCAAAAGCTTTGTTGGCCTTCTGCTTGCAGCCTTCTGCCAACTTCAGCCATTCAAAACCGCTTCCAGCACAGGCTGCACACCCACCTCCAGCGTCTTCACCTGCACGGTTTGCACAGGCAGGCCCTGCACACGGGCGGTCACCGTCACGGTGCCAGAAATCAGGGTGCTTCTGAGGTACACTGCGGCCTGACCTCCGGGCAAAACCAGCGGGTTTTCTCCGACCAGCACGCCTGGACCTTCGCAGTCCAGCAGCACGGGACCCCAGGCGAAGGGGAGTGCATTGCCGTATTCATCGGTGATTTTCAGGGACAGTCGGGTGAGGTCTGCGCCGTCTGCATGGATTTCTGCGTCATCGGCCTGCAGGACCAGTTTTCTGGGGATGCCATCTGCAGCAAGGCGGTGGGTTTTCACCTGTTCACCCTTCAGGTAACCTCGCAATTCCAGATCCCCGAAGTTTTCCCCCCAGCCGCCAGAGATGTTGGAGATCCTGAAAGGAGGGTAAGGCAGATGGGGATAAAGGCAGGTGGCCCTTTGTGCCTCGCCCTCAAATTTGCCAGATACGTACACCTCCACCCGGTCCAGGTTGGAGAAAATCCACACCGGGTTGATCAGGCCCTCATCCACATCTCCCCTGGTCCAGTAGGTCGCTGCAAAGAGCACTTTTTTCTGCTCTGGGCGCTGCTGGCTGGCGTACAGGTGGGCTGCAAATTTGGGTTGCCGGAAGATGTCCATCACCCCGTGGTAGCAGATGCGGTCTCCGCTGCCAAAAGTGGCGTGGGTGTTGTAATCGAAGGCGCACCAGGCGATGCCCCCACTGATCCCCAGCACCCCAATCTGGTTCAGGACATCTGCATGTTTTAAGGCATGGCCCACCACGCGGGGTTCCTGATCGAAACTCTTGGTCGGGAACATGTGTCCGGCGTACTCGGTGACCAGATAGCGCTCTGCAGGGTATTTGGTGAGCTTCGCTGCGAAGTCGTTCATGGTGTACACGTCTTCAAGCTGCTCACTTCCAAAGAAACAGCGCACCCCTCCAGTTTGCCGGGTGGGATCGAGCCTGTTCACCAGCCTGTTGGTGCGGGTGTAAAACAGCGTGTGGTCGGGGGATTCGTTGACGCGTGCCCCCCAAAGCACAATGGAGGGATGGTTTCTGTCTCTGACCACCAGATCTTCCAGCAGCTTTAAAGACAGATCCTGCCAGCCCTGGTCCCCGATGTGCTGCCAGCCCTGCATCTCTGTAAAAACCAGCAGCCCGATTTCATCGCAACGGTTCAGGAAATGGGGGCTCTGGGGGTAGTGGCTGGTTCTCACCATGTTGCACCCCAGATCGAATTTGACCAAATCGGCATCTTTTTCCTGCAGGCGTTTTGGCGCAGCGGCACCGATGTAAGGGTAGGTCTGATGGCGGTTCATGCCCCGCAGAATCACTTTTCTGCCGTTCAGGTAAAAGAAGCCATCTGCCCGGAATTCGCTTTCCCGGAAGCCCACACGGGTGTCCAGGGTGTCGCCCCCCCGAATGCTGACCCTCAGGGTGTACAGGTAAGGGTTTTCGATGTCCCAGAGCTGCAAGTCTGCCAGGTTTTCCAGCTTCAGGGTGTGGGTGTGCAGGCTGTGGACCTCAACGGAAACGGTGGCAGTGGTTGCAGCCACCTGCTGGTTTGCAGCATCCAGCAACTGGATTTCCAGCTCTGCCTGTTTACTTGAGGTGCTGGTGTTGTTCAGGGTCACATCCACTTCAGCAAAAGGACGGGAGGTCAGAACATCCACCCCTCTGAAAAAGACATTCTCGATGTGCAGGGGGTCCAGCACCCGCACATACACGTCCCGGTAAATCCCTCCGAAGGTCATGTAATCCACCAGATTCCCATAAGGGGGAATGTCAGTGCGTTCTCTGGAATCCACCTTTACTGCCACCAGGTGTTCTCTGCCCGGCACAATGTGATCGGTCAGGTCCACCTGGAAGGGGGTGAATCCGCCCTGGTGCTCGAACAGTTTCTGTCCGTCCAGAAAGACTTCTGCGGCCAGCATCACCCCTTCAAAGTGCAGCAGGGTGCGTTTGCCTTTGTGGGCCTCAGAAAAAGAGAGGGACTTGCGGTACCAGCTGATGAAACTGTAGTCCGATTCGGAGAAATTGTGGTGGGGCACTTCACGAACGGTGTGGGGAACGCTGACCTGGGTACGAGGTCCAGCGTAAGAAGGCAGGGCAAATTCGGGGTGGTCTTCGGAAATGAAGTCCCAGTGGGTGTTGATGGGGTGTTCAAGACGGGTCATGGACGCTCCTTACTCTTTCACTGCGCCACTGGTGGCACCGGAGACGAAAATTTTCTGGAAGGTGAAGAACAGGATCACAATGGGCAGGGCTCCCAGCACGGAAGCTGCAGTGAACGGGCCGTACTGCACGGTGAACTGGTTGCTGGCAAAAGAGCGCAGTCCCACCCCGATGTTCCAGTTCTCGGCTCCGGTCAAAAGCACATTGGCCAGGAAATATTCGGCGTAAGAACCAATGAACTGCAGCAGGAAGATGAACACCAGCATCGGACCAGACAGCGGCAGAATGATGCGGGTGAACGCCTGCCAGGGGCTGCATCCATCCACCAGGGCGGCCTCGTTGAGGTTGTGGGGCAGGGACTCCACATAACCCTTGTAAATCCAGGTGGCGAAAGCAATGATGCCCCCGGTGTAGGCCAGAATCAGGCCCGTGAAGGTGTTGACCAGTCCCAGCGTGTTCATCAGGGAATAAATGGCGATCAGGCTGAGCAGGCTGGGGAACATCTGCAGGAAGATCACCACCATCAGGTACTGCATGCGCCCTTTGAATTGCATGCGGGCCAGGGCGTAACCAGCCGTGGTGGTCAGGATCAGGGTGATGATGCCCGTGAATCCAGAGATCAAGAGGGTGTTTCTGACCCACAGCAGGAATTTGGAAGCAGGATTGTCTGTGGTGAACTGCGAAGGCATCAGGGTGATCAGGAACAGGCTGACCAGCGCAACCGTTGCCATTCCAGCCCAGGAAGCCCGTTTTTCGGCGGTTCTGGCGCTTTCGGTGAGGCCACGGGTGAAGTTCAGCACCTGCATGACCAGAAAGGACAGCGCAGACAGAACCAGAACAACCCATTGCCAGCCTTGCACCTGCACCCCACTGAACAGGGTTCTGTAGTTGCTGAAATCCAGTCCGGTCAGGGCAGGCAGCACCCGTGCCCGGATCAAGAGGGGTTCTTCTGGCGCACCCAGAGAAGCCTGACTGAGGCGGTTGAGGGGGTCAAAGGACGCGGCCAGCACGTAAACCACGGGATACAGCACCGCCAGCACCGTGGAAATCAGCACAGCATGGGTGAGGGTGCTGAAGAACACGCTCTGGAAGCTGCGTTTCTGTCTGCGGCCCACCAGAAACATCAGTCCTGATGCCAGCAAAACCACCCCCACGAAACCCAGCAGCAGGTACAGCCAGCCTCCGGTCTGGAAGTAAATGGCGAAAGAGGGCGCACCCAGGGTGTTTGCCAGTCCCAGCAAAGTGCGAAGGGCGAAGAACACCAGCACAGCCACTGCGCCCCATCCCAGAATGGGTTTTAAAGGAGCAGGAAGGGACCAGCCTTTTTTCTGGGATTCGGTGTTTCTGGCCTCACTGAACACGCCAGAGACACTGAAATTCACCACAGAGATCAGCACGGTGATCACGCCAATCACCACCGCAATGGCACTCGCCAGTCCGAACTGCTCTCCCCCACCGTACACAAAGGCGGTCTTGTAAGCCCAGGACAGCAAAATGTCGGTGCTCTGGGCAGTGGAATCGTCCACGCTCAGGGCAGGTCCGCCCCCGGTCAGCAGGAAAATCAGGGTGATGTTGTTGAAACCCGCAGCAAAGGCAGACAGCGCAATCGGCACAAAAGAACTGGACAGCATGGGCAGCGTGATGAAACGCAACTTGTGCCAGGGGGTTGCACCATCCACCTCTGCAGCCTCGTAGAGTTCTTCCGGGATGGTGGACAGGCTGCTCAAAGTGGCGGTCATGAAGTAGGGGAAACTCATCCACAAACTGACCATGATGATGGCGGTTCTGGCCCACAGCGGATCTTCCAGCCAGGGTGCAGGTGCCACGCCCAGCATGCCCAGCAGCCTGTTGATGGCCCCAAAGTTGGTGTTCAGCAGGGTCTGCCACACCTGAATGGAGATGATGCCTGGAATGGCCCAGGGCAGAATCAAAATGGAGCGGTAGAAATTGCGGCCTCTCAGTTTTTTGTTGTGCAGCAAAATTCCCAGCACGGCACCCAATCCCAGGTTGAACAGGGTGGTGAGCAGGGCATAAAGGATGTTCCAGCCCAGCAGGGGCAGCATCTGGGTGCGGGCCTTGCCCAGCACATTCTGGTAGTTCTGCGCACCCACCCAGCTGATTTTGTTGATGCGGCGCAGCACCTGGGCCTGAAACCCCTCAGGCAGGGCTTTGTTCAGGGTGACAATCTGACCAGACACAGCCACAATGTCGGCTTGCAAGGTCAGGGCTTTTCCTGCCTGCTGGCCCTGAATTTCCAGCTTTTCACCCACACACTGGTCTGCAGGGCAACGCAACTGCTGGACAGGCTCAGACAGCTTCAGAACAGTGCTTCCAGACAGGCTTGCCCCCATCTGGGTGGAACTGTCCGGCCTTCCAGAGTGGGCGGCAGAGTAATTGGTGAAGCTGTAATACACGGTCATGGCCAGCGGATAACCTGTGAAAGCCAGCAAAAACAAGGTGGCAGGCAACAGGTACATCCAGGGACGGATTGCAGGCAGGCGTTTGTTGATGAAAAACGCCACCGGAACCATCAAAACCCCGGATGCCAGCAGGGAAATCCAGGTGGGAAGCTGCTGCCCAGACAGCACATTGATGCCACCCACCACCAGAAAGGACAGCAGGGCACACAGGGCCAGCAGCAGAACCAGGGCCAGCACCATCAGTGCAGGATGATCCAGACGGGGTTTGGGTTGGAGGGTGCGTTTCATATGGGGTTCCTCTCAGGGGGTAAGGGGGCTGGGCATTTCTGGGGGAAAGTCTAGAGCCGAGGGCCAAGGGCCGAGAGCCGAGGGCAAACTCAAAGCTTAGGCCAAAGCTCACAGGTTTTCCGCACTGCCTTTGCGAAAGCTTTCTGAATGAAGCCCTCGGCCCTCGGCTCTCGGCAATCATTACTTCGCGGCCATCTGCCCCACAGCTTTCCCCAGTAACCCCGAAATGTCCGCGTTGGCGGTTTTCACGCTCAGGGTGATGGCGTTGCCCCAGGGGCTCCACACTGCGCCCATTTCGGGGATGTTGGGCATGGGGGTGCCTGCGGCAATGGCAGCACCGAAACCAGCCACCACAGGGTCATTTTTCAGCTTGCGCACGGCAGATTTGGAGACAGGAATGCGGCCCCCGATGGTGTTCATGTCAGACTGGTTCTGGGCGTTGGTCAGGTAGAGGGCCAGTTGTGCAGCTCTGGCTTTGTTCTTGCCGTAGGCGTTCATCAGGACGCCCTGGATGCCCACGAAGGGAGAGAATTTGCCTTTGGCTCCGGTGGGTTTGGGGGGCACACCCACGCCGTAATCGATCCCGGCTTTTTTCACATCACCGATGTCCCAGGGGCCAGTCAGCCACATGGCCAGTTTGCCTTTGGTGAACAGGTCTTTTTGCACATCGCTGGCCTCTGCACCTGCAGGAATCAGGTTCTGTTTGAAACGCATGTCTGCCAGCAGTTGTGCCCCTTTTACAGCTCCAGCATTGCCCAGTCCGATGTCTGAAGGGTTCAGGCTGCCATCGGCTTTCTTGCCAAACACGTAAGCCCCCATGGAGGAGTAAAAACCGTAAACGGTGTAGGGCAAAGAAATGTTGGTCAAAAAACCAAATTGCTGGGCCTGGGGATTGGTGAGTTTCTGGGCTGTGGAAATGAAGCTGCTCCAGGTTTTGGGAATGCCTCCGGGAAGCAGTTTCTTGTTGTACACGATGGCCACAGCTTCACCAAAGGCAGGGAACCCGAAGAGTTTGCCGTTGTAACTCATGGCATCCATGGCACTGGGGGGAAGGTCGCTTCTGGTTTTGGCATCCAGGTACTGGGAAACGGGTTCCAGCACACCCGCAGTCGCAAGTGCTCCCACACGGTCATGGGGCAGCAGCCCGAGGAGGTCCGGTCCGGTGCCTGTGGGAGCGCTCTGCTTGAGTTTGTTATCGATCTCATTGTAAGGAACGACAACCACATCCACGGTCACTCCAGCTCCCTCTCTGGTCTTGCTGAAGTCTTTTGCAGTCTGGGTGAGCCATTCCAGTTCTTTTCCATCCAGTCCGGTCCAGAGGGTGAGTTTCTCGGCCTGGGCGGCAGAAAGGCAAAGCAGGGCGGTGATGCTGAAGACGGTTCTCTTCATGGTGTACTCCTCTTTCGGTTTGGGAAAACGATTTCGCTTTTCTTTATGCGCTTTTCTGGGCAGGTTTGTCAAGAGGGGTGGAACCAGAGCCTGAGCAACATTTTCAAGTTGTACAATTAAATAACGTTCTAGACATAGATTTACCTAAATTGCTGCTCTTAATCCAGTGAGTATCTTGACCTCGAATCGGGAAATCGAGTACAGTTTAGGAAATCGGTTTCTCAAAATCCCACAAAGGGGTTTTTCCAGAGAAACTCAACAGGACCACAGAAAGGCTTGTCCGTGACATTTCTCTGCAATGTTCTGTTTCAGATTCCTGCCAACAGGCATGGGGAAAATCACGTTCAAGATTCCTACTGCTGGGCGAGGCACGCCTCGCCCCTACAGTCCCCATCCCAACGTCTGATCCTGTGTTTTCGCCCTCGGCTCTCGGCCCTCGGCATCCAGATGTCCCCTCTGGGCCTGCTGCCCCATACCCCCGTGGTACAGTAAACCTTGCTCCCCTGGCCTCAAAAACCAGTCTCAATTGTTCAGGTGACCATGACCATCGTAACCATCAAAGACGTTGCCAAAGCCGCCGGAGTCAGCCAGGCCACCGTGTCCAAGGTGCTGACCGGAAACAGCCCCGAATACCGGGTGTCCAGAGACACCGTGGAACGGGTCCGCAAAGCTGCCGACGAACTGGGCTATGTGCCCAACGTCAGCGCCCAGAACCTGCGCAGCAAACGCAGCGGTCTGATCGGGGTGGTCCTCAACGAATTTGATTCCTCGGGCCGTTCCATGCACCTGAAGCTGAATTCCCAGCTGGACAGCATCCAGACCATTCACCTGACTTTTGACGGGTCGCTGCTCTCGGGCCTCACCGAGGCAGCCCGGATCCACAACACCGCATTTGTGGTCTATCCAGAAAGCACCCATCCCTCTGAGGACATTGGAAGCCGCTTTCTGGATGGACGGGTGGAAGGTCTGATTTTGCGCACCAACCCCACCACCCAGCATCCCCTGCTCACCCGTCTGGACCCCCGTCGCATCAAGATGATGGCTTTGTGGACCCAGGATGTTCCTCCGGGCGTGGGTTACGCAGACATCGACCACAAAAGCGGAGCAGCCCAGGCCACCGAGCACCTGCTTTCTCTGGGACACCAGAAAATTGCCTTTTTTGGACCAGGGGAACACAGCGGGAACGCCCACTTCAGCCTCAGGCACCAGGGGTACAGGGCTGCACTGCAAAAAGCGGGCCTCACCCCGGACCCAGAACTGCACACCGAAGATCCCCAGAAAGTCATTGGCCTTTTCAGGGCAGGCAAACTGACGGCTGTGGTGGGGGCCACCGACCTGCAGACCATCATGCTGCACGGAGATCTGGTGCAGGCTGGCATCCGGGTTCCAGAGGACCTCTCGCTGGTGGGCTTTGACAACATTCTGGGGGCAGAGTTCATTGCTGGTGGGCTCACCACCGTGCATCACCCCACCCAGGAGATGGCCGCAGCCGCCATGAATGGCCTGATGGCATTGATCCGGGGGGAAACCGTCAGCAAATGCAGGACCATTGTGCCGACCCACATGGTGATCCGCAACACGACACGGAAACTGGGGTAGATCCTGCTCTGTTATCCTGAAAAAGAATTTCTGCATGATCGGAGCGGACACATGCACACTTATTTGCTCCTGGCGGGCCTCCTGCTGACCCTGATTGGAATTGTTCATTCTGTGCTGGGCGAGGTTTTGATCTTCAAGCGCCTGAGAAAAGGCACCCGGATTCCCACCTGGGGTGCACTGCTGCTGAAAGAAAGCCATGTGCGCATCCTGTGGGCCACCTGGCATCTGGCTTCGGTGCTGGGGTGGGGGCTTGCTGCCCTGCTCTTTCGTCTGGCCTTTTCTGCCGACCCTGCAAATCTGGATTTCTTCAAAACCACCCTTGCCCTTTCCACCTTTGCAGGAGGCTTTTTGGTTCTGATCGGCACCAACGGGAAGCATCCAGGCTGGGTTGGGCTGTGGTTGGTGGCCTTGCTCATCTGGCTGGATTGACTGGCTGCACCTCCTCCTTTAGAAGGAGCTTTTCCTCCCCCATTGGACGGAAGCGCCTGCTGACCCAAATCCCTATTCTGGGGTCCAGAGGTAAAACACATGAAAAAAATCCTTTTGCTGGTCCTGCCCCTTGCTGTGGGTTCTGCTCTCGCTGCTCCTGATTATGCTGCTGTTCTGGATGCCCACCACAATGCCCGTTTTTTCATGGGGAATGTGGTCATCCTGAAAGACGGCCAGCCCCTTTTCGAGAAGGCTGTTGGGCAGGCCAGTGTGGAATTTGGCATCCCGGCCAACAGCCAGACCGTTTACGAGATCGGGTCCATCACCAAGAGCTTCACAGCTGTGGCGATCTTGAAGCTGCAGGAACAGGGCAAATTGAAAGTCACAGATGCTCTGAGCAAATACCTCCCAGATTTTCCCAATGGGGACAGAATCACCCTGCATCACCTGCTGACCCACACCTCCGGGGTGACCAATTTCACGGCTTTCCCAGGGTTTCTTGAGGTGCAGAAGCAGAACTTCAGCCAGAGCCAGATTGTAGACCTGTTCAAAGACAAACCTCTGGATTTTGAACCCGGAGACCATTTTTCTTACAGCAACTCGGGATTCACTTTGCTGGGTCAGGTGATCGAAAAAGCTTCTGGGATGCCCTATCAGGAATACATCCGCCAGAACGTTTTGCAGCCTCTGAAGTTCAAAGATCTGGATTTCCATTCCCGACTGGATCTGGTGCCCAACCGGGCCAGTGGTTACGTGCTGAATGGGGCCAGTTACCAGGTGCCAGAGCTGCACAATGTGGAAATTGCCGGTCCTGCTGGTGGGCTTTACGCCACGGCCTCTGAACTGGCCCGCTGGCTTCCAGACCTCTTTGCAGGCAAGATCCTGAATGCTGAAAGCATCAAGGCGTTCTCCTCTCCCCAGGTGAACACGGGTGCTCCCCTGCCCGGCTTTGAAGCTTACGGCTATGGCGTGGGGATGGGAAAACTGTTCGGGCATCCGGTGGTGTCCCACGGCGGGAACATCAACGGTTTCAATGCCATGATGGCCTACTTTCCAGAGGAGAAACTCAGCATTGCTGTGCTGTCAAATCTGGATGGGATTTCCAGCCAGGATGTGATGGTGGATCTGGCCAGAGCCTATTTCGAGGTGCCTTACACCCTTCCCCAGAACAGAACCTTCATCTCTGTCCCAGAAAATGTGCTGAGCACCTACACCGGCACTTACCGGACAGATCTGCCTGCCCTGCAGCTGAAATTCAGAGTGGTGAAAGGCCAGTTGCAGCTTGAAATTCCAGAACAGGGCATTTTCACCCTGTTGCCTGAAACCGAAAACAGGTTTTACCTGAGCGCCCTGGATGTCACCCTGACGTTCCAGAAAAACGGGGATGCACTGGACGTTCAAATTCAGACCGGGGGGCAAACCCTCACTGGAAAACGCCAGTCTCCCTGAGAAATGATGTTCTGTGACCCTCAGCCCCTCTATTCATTAAGGGGCTTTCTGGGTTTGCAGCCTGGAATGACAAAGTTTTGTAAGAATGCGCTGGATAAAATGGGGCCAAACCACCGAAAACGCTTCATGAGGTGTCCCCGTGACTGCCCATCCAGAACCAAGAAACATCGCCATTTTGATTGACCACCTGCATCCCTATCAGGCTGCTGTGATCTCAGGCATTAGGGATGTCCTGGACCGTCACGGCTTCAGCAGCACCGTATACATCGGGCGGGATTTGCTGGCCCCAGATGCTGCGCGCACAGCCAACTGCATTTTTTCAATGGTGGATGCCCGCAAGCATGCTGGACTGATTGCCCTCTCGGTCAGCCTGGGCATCTTCTGCACCGAGGACGAGTTGCTGGCTTTCCTGCAAGGTTTTGGAGACATCCCCAGGGTCAGTCTGGGCAGGAAACTCCCAGGCATGGTCAGTGTGGTGGTGAACAACCAGGCAGGCATGCAGGACCTGATGGCGCACCTGATCAGGATGCAGGGCCACCAGAGGTTCGCTTTCATCCGGGGACTGGCTGGAAACCTGGATTCCATGGAGCGGGAACAGATTTTCCGTGAAGCTTTGCAGGATGCGCATCTGGAGGTGCGGGAGGATTTCTTCCTGAACGGAGAGTACTCCTCGCAGGAATCCCGTGAACAGGTGACCAGGTTGCTGCAACGCACCCATGATCTGGATGTGGTGGTGTGCGCCAATGACGAGATGGCCGAGGGCGCAATCCAGGCCATCAACCAGCAGGGCCTCAGGGTCCCGGAAGACATTGCCGTGGTGGGCTTCGATGACAGCGACCACTTCCGGCATGTCACCCCTGCCCTCACCACCGTGAAGCAACCCATGAAAGAACAGGGCCAGCTGGCTGCACAGACCCTGCTGGACATGCTGGCAATCCATCCTGTGCCTGCAGTGCTGGAGGTGCCCACAGCCCTGGTGGTGCGGGAATCCTGTGGTGGGCATGGAGGACAGCAGCGCAAGAAAGCAGACCTGCAATTGACAGGCAAATGGCAGGACCACCTTCAGCAGGTGCTGACCCTTTTGCGAGAAGCAGCAAAAACACGAGAAATCCGGCCTTTTCTGGCGTTCTGGAAGGAGACCCTGTTCACCCAGCATTATCAGGCCCATGATTTCACCTTCTGGGAGGAAATCCTCTTTCAGTGCCTGCAACAGGTGGAAGAAGGCCTTTCGGATGACCAGTTGCGCTTTTTCAACCATTTAAAGACGCTGGCCCACGGCACCCTCTTCAGTGCCATGCAGATGGAGTACTCCGAGAAGCGCATTCTGGACCTCTCCAACTCGATGTGGAACCCCCGGCTGTTCTCCTCTGAAACCAATGAACAGTTGCTGCAGGAAATCCAGCATTACCTGCAACGCTCACAGATCCACCGCTACCTGCTGGTTTTCTCGGATGGGATGGGTTTGCAGGGCACATCCCGGGTGGTGCTGCATCGAGAATTGGTGTCCGAGGTGGAAGAAAGCACATTCGCCACCCGGGACCTCATTCCAGCCAGCCTGCTGCCTGAACTCCATGCCGGGCACCACCTGATCACCCCCCTTTTTGTGGGTGAAGATTATTTTGGCCTCCTGCTGTATGTCCCGACCAGCACCACTTACTTTGATGAGGAGGGGCTGTGTTCTGCCCTCAGCCGGGCCATCCAGCAATTGCGGCAGCATCTGGCTTTGAAAGCCCATGCTGAAACCCTGGAGCGCGAGGTGCAGGCCCGCACCATGCGCCTGAAAGCCGAGATCGCCGAGCGCACCCGTGCCGAAAAAGCCTTGCAGGCCGCCAACCTGGAATTGCAACGTTCGGCTTTTCTGGACGGCCTGACCCGCATTTACAACCGTGCGGCTTTCAACGACCACCTGGACCGGGAGTGGGCAGACCACCTGCGTTCAGGCAAACCCCTGTCGCTGATTCTGTGCGATGTGGATTTTTTCAAGAAATACAACGACCATTATGGCCACCTGCAGGGCGACGAGTGCCTGCGGGAAGTGGCCCGTGCCCTCAGCCAGTCGGTGCGCCGGGGGGACACAGTGGCCCGTTATGGGGGTGAGGAGTTTGCTGTGATCCTTCCTGACACCGATGAGGCATGCGCCCTGCTGGTGGCCCAGCGCATGCAGCTGGAGTTGCTGGGCTTGCAGATTCCCCATGACCATTCAGAAGTCAGTCCGGTGGTGACCATGAGCATGGGGGTGTCCACCCTCACCCCCAGCGATTGTGTGCCCCAGGACACCCTGATTGCCCGGGCAGACCAGAACCTGTACCGGGCCAAACACCAGGGGCGCAATCGGGTGGTGTGTCAGGGTCCAGTCTGATCCTGCTCAGGGCTTGACTGTCAACACCGTGGATTTTCCGCTGGCTTTCAGGCCAGAATCCAGGTCCAGCAGGCTGGGGGCCGGGCTGGTGTAGGTTCCGGGGGCCAGGGAGCGCAACTTGTAGCTGATCACGTATTCTCCTGCTTTCAGGTTTTCCAGATAGATGGCTGTTGCGCCTTCCAGGTGCTCTTTGCTGGCCCACAGCGTGGAGGTGCCTGAGGGCTGCACATCCTGGTAAGCGGTCAGGTCCAGGGTTTCAAATCCAGCCGGAATGGGATCCAGCAATTTCAGGTGTTTGACGGCTTTCTGCAGCGTCAGCTTCAGGCGCACCTCGGTGGTGGCATTGCCTTTTAAAGAGGTGGTGCTGTAGCTGCGTTCCAGACTGAACAGGCTGGTTTCGCTGGTGGGTGTGCTGGTGCGGTAAGCGGTGGTGATGGTGTAGAAGTAGAGCTGTTCGCTGCTGATCTGCACGGTGTTCTGGCCGGGTTTGCCTTCAAAGTACAGGCTGCTGCCCAGCACAGGAAGGCGGACCAGCGACTGGGTGCGTCCGTTCACACTCACGGTGATGGATCCAGAAGGCTGGCCCACCCCCACATCCCTGAGGTGCAGCCCGATGGCGTAAGAGGCCAGTGCGCTCTGGGACTGCGTTCTGGGGGTGCTGCTCTGCAACTTGAAGGAAAGCCAGCGGGCCAGCTCACGGGCTTCTTCCCGGTGCAGTTTCACAGCGGCCAGCAGGGCGTGGCTGGTGGCCTCCAGGTCCGAGGCAATGCTGAGGCCCTGGCTGTCCTTGACCTGGTCTTTCAGGGCCTGGTTCAGCAGCGCAGCATCCTGAAAGACATCTGCCATTTCTGCAGCCTGCTGCGGTGTTCTGGGAATCTGGGTTTTGAAATTGTTGGGTTGCTGCAGGAAAAACAGCATCTTCTGGTGTTCATAACTGCCCGAATCGGTTTTGGTGCTTTGCAGGTAATTGAGCGCATACCTGAAGTTTTCGGGTGCAAATTCCAGTCCCTCAGGAAGGGTCTGACCCAGAGCGGTCAGCGCCTGCAGGGTGTAAGCAGGGCTGGCCTTGCCCCCTGCCCAGGCGAACCCTCCCGAATCCAGTTTCTGCTGGGCCATCAGGTGCTGCACATTCACCCGCAGCAGGGCTGCAGACCGCATGGTGTCCAGCCCCAGGGCTTCTTTGGCCAGCGAGGTGTAATGGGCAGCCAGGGCAGCTTCCAGTGGATTCTTTTCATCTTCCTGCACCAGCACATCCAGGTTGCGCAGGGCACCCAGCAGGGGACTTGCAGACACAAAAACCCCGATCTGGGCATTTTCGGCACTGGGGGGCACATTCACTTTTTCCAGGGCATTGCCGTTGGCTTCACCGGTGCGCAGCAATTCAAACTCTGTGCCTGCCTCCCGGATCGGAACCATCAGGGAAACCCCATCGGAGAGGGTGCCACTGCTGGCGGTGGTTTCCAGTTGCAGGGTGGCGGTGTCTGGGGCTTTGACAATCCAGGGAACAGCCGTCATGGAATGGGCGGCCACACTGACCGTCTTCTTGAGGGTTCCAGACGGCAACTTGAAGCTGACCGCCACCTGCAGGTTTTCTTTGCTCTGGTTGTGCACGGTGGTGTAAATGGTGGTTTCATCTCCGTGCGTGAGGTACGTGGGGGCCGAAAGCCGCACATAAAAGCCCAGACTGGTTTGCAGGAAGCCTTTCCCCTCGCCAGCAGAGGTGTCGGGGGCGATGCCACGGGCCAGAATGCGGTACTGGGTCAGCTCGTCTGGCACAGTAAAATTCACCAGGGCCACCCCCTTCTTGTCGGTGGTGACCGCCTGAAAGAAAGCCGTGTCCCGGAAGTGGGAGCGCCAGAAGAAACCGGGCACATCTCCTCCACCATCTCCGCTGTCTGCAGAAAATCCAGAAGGCAGTGCGGAGGTGGTCAGCACATCTGTGCCATAAGGGATGCCCCAGAAGTAGCGCCAGGGGTCAGGAGTGGCGTCTTCCACCAGGGCGTAGAGGGCTTCATTGACGGCACCCACCGTGACCCAGGCAGACACGGGTTTGCCGTTCTGGGTGGTTTCAATGCGCAACCGTGAAGCTTCTCCGGGTTTGAGGGTGGCTTTTTCGGGGGTGACTTTGACCTGCAAATCCCGGTTTTGCACCGGAACATGCACAAAAGCCCCATAGGGCTGAATCACGGGTTTGGTGGCCGTGTGGTACACCGCGTTGACCCAGAACCCGGGCTGCATTTCTGGGGTGATTTTGATGCTGGCTTTGGTGGCCGGACCATTGATTTTCACAAATTGCTGCTGGTGCACTGCCGTTCCCTCTGCAGTCAGCCACACCAGGGTGCCTGCTGGCAGGGAATTGCTGAGCACCACGGGCACCGTTTCTCCCACCTTGAAGCGGGTTTCAGGAACCATGAGCTGCAGGGCATCCTGACCATTGGACACGGTGTTTTCTTCGGGAATCCAGCCCACAAACTGGGTGAGGGTGGCGGTTTTGCCTTTCTCATCATGGGCCGTCACCTCCATTTTGATGCTGCCGCTGCCAGATGGGGTGTAAGGCACGGTGGCCTTGCCGCTGGCATCGGTGCGGGTCTGTGCACCGTAACTTTGCAGGATGACTTCCTTCCAGTCCTTTTTGACATCGTCCCATTCCCAGGTGCTGCGAACCACCTTGACCTCCAGGGCCTGCCCGGTGATGGCCTGACTGCTGCCCACCTTGCGTGCCGAGAGGGTCAGGTTGGTGGCGGTTCTGGCCTTCAGGTTTTCCGGGGTGTCTGCACTGAGCACCAGGTTGCTGGGGTACACCATGATGTTTTTCTGGGCCACCACTTTGCGGCCAAATTCATCCAGGGCACGCACCGTCAGGATGTACGGTGTGGGCTTGTCGTCCCTGGGGTTCAATTGCAACTTGATGGACCCCTCACCGTTTTGCAGACTGGTCTGGGCCACACGGGATTCGGTGTCGGTGGGATCGTAAACCCCCCCATAAAGCTCGTATTCGGGCAGATCCTGGTAATCCTCGGTGGTGGGACCTCCATGGCCACTGCCGTAACCCCAGTACAGATCGCTGGGATAGCCCTGCACGGCAAAAACGTCCACTCTGGCATTGGTTTTTCCGCCAGAGTACAGGGCGCTCTGCATTTTCAGGGTGCTTTCTCCGGCCAGCACCTCTTCCGGAAGGGTCAGGGCGAGGTCAAAACTGGGCCGCACATAAGGCTGCACCAGGAAAGGCACAAAGCTGACCTCCTCGATGGGTTTTTCCCGGTAAGGGGTGCTGGAGCTGATCGCCACCTCTGCATGGTAGGTGCCTGTGCTGGAGAAGTTCATGGGAAGGTCTTCCCGGAAAGTTCCTGCTGCGTCCAGCCTGAGGGCCTTGCTGAAGATGGTGTTGCCCTGCGGATCCACCAGCCGGAATTGCGCTGCCCCGCTGTAAGGTTTGTACCCCACACTTTGACGCTGCCGGACCACCCCGGTCACCTGCACGGTGTCCGACTGCTGGTACAGGGGGCGGTCTGTCATCACCAGGGTGCGGTAAGCCTCGCCTGCAGGGGTCTGGTTGGCAGGTGGGGTGAAGGCCTGGGAGGTGCCGTCCGTCACCAGGTAATTGATTTTCTGGTCTCTGGGGGCAGGCAAACTGAGGGTGCCCTGCGCAGAGGTCTCGCCTTCCCCCAGGGGCACCACCTGGCCTGCTTTGAGGGTGTACATCTGCACTTTTGCATGGTCCGCCGGACGCCCGGTTTTGATGTCCAGCGCCCAGAAATGCACTTTTTCGGGGGTGTTCTTGGTGACCACCGAGAGGTTGGAGACCATCAGGGGAATGGCCGCCACGATGGCATTGGGGGCCGCCGCACGTGCCAGGGACACCACGTACCCTCCCGCATTCAGGGCCGGGAAGGAAAACACCAGGGCGTTCTCGTTCTGGCTGGTTTCCAGCAGGGGTTTTTGCCGGAAAGACAGGGGATCGGACTGAAAGGGCAACACGTCCGAATCCTGGCGGCGAATGAAATACTCGTCCTGCACTTTCTGGATCCGCACCAGCCATTCGGTGTCCAGGGCCACCTCGGGATCGGGGAAGAATTTCAGTTTGAAAGCCTCTTTGACCCGTGTGGCCTGACCAAAATAGGCGTCTTCAAAACTGCCTGCCCGCACGGCTTTTTCATAGCTCAGGTACTCGCTTTTCACCCAGCCCACCTGGTTGCCCACCAGCACCTGGGACCAGTCGGGATCGTAATTGGGGTTGAACAGTTCATTCCAGATGTAGACGGTGCGACCCGCTTCCAGCACCTGCCGGATGGGCGCACCTGCCGAGGGAGATTCTCGCAAATTCAAACTGGTCTTGGTGATGGCTGTCTGCGCTGCTGCAACAGAAAAACCCATCCACAAACCAAGGAAAATCCAGGGGGAAACAACGCGCATGTTCCTATTGTAAAGATTCTGTGCCCCCCTTCTTGCCTTGGTGGTCACTTCAGGGAGATCAGGTGAAGGGTTCTGCTCTGCTGACCCGTCCATTTTGCGGGGTGTTTCCGGGCCGCGCTCGGAGTAAAGTGGGAGCCATGGATGTGCAGATTTTTGTTTTGGCCCATTATTCCAGCAGTGCCGTCAACACCGGAACCGGAGAAGTGAGGCGGGTCTTCCTGACCCTGGCCCGCACCTACGACGATGCCAAAATCTTGGCGGAACGGGATGCTGGACGGGAACTGGAATTCAAAACGGTGGTGAAAGACCACTGGGAGGCTGCTGGCCCCAAGAAGCGTTTTTATGTGATCCTGCGCCAGAAAATGCACGATCCCCTGCCTTTTCTGGAAGAGGAGTGATTGCAGGGAGCAGAAACCAGGCTTTTTCTGAACGTTCATGTTTTTTATGGCCTGTTCGCAGACCTCCAGTTTTGCCCAGCACAGCCTGGCTTTCGCTGGAAATACCTTTGTTGAGCACTTTGAGCACAGATTTTTGATCCTGCCTGAAGGCCAGCCAACCCAGCCACAAGCAAATTGATCTCAGAGAAGCCTCCAGGAGGCCAGAGGAACATCTCCAGAAAACTTGATGGCTTGACAGGCATTCCTGCATCCGATATTCTGAACGTTAAGAATCTGAACGTTCATGATCCCCATAGCAACCGCCCTCGGATCTTTCAGGGCGATACTTTTCTTGCTTTGCCGTTTCCTGAAGGTTCAGAGTGATGTTGGCCACTCCCTGAAAACCCCTGGTTCCTGTGCTGCGGAGACACCATGCTGAAAACATTCCACCAGTCCAACCTGAGCCTGCTGAAGGAAGAAAGCGAAATCCTCTCCCCCCTGCTGTGGCATGGTGCCCTCACCCGCCAGCAATTGGCTTTTGTCACACAGCAGTCCCGCACCAAGGTGGGACAGTTGCTGGATGGCCTGCTGGTTTCGGGATGGGTGGAGGAGGTCGGACAGCGGGATTCGGTGGGGGGCCGCAAAGCCTCCCTGTATGGCCTGAATCCCCACCTCGGGTATTATCTGGGCGTTGACATTTCCGGGCGTGAAGTGAGCGTGGTGCTCTCAGATGCCGCCCTGAATGTGCTGCAGGTGCACCGTGAAAGCATGGATTTGCGGGCCGGTGCTGGACAGGTGATGGCCCGCATCAAAGCCCTGATCTGCCAGATGCTCTCCCAGCAGCACATTTCAGCTGAACAGCTGCTCAGCATGGCCATCGGGGTGCCCAGTCCCATCGAAAAGAACACCGGCCTGATGGTCAGTTCCCTAATCATGCCGCAGTGGGACGGGTTTTCCATTCAGGATTACTGCTCAAGGCACTTCAGGGTTCCGGTTTTTGTGGACAACGACACCAACCTGATGGCCCTGGGCGAACTCTGGAACGCCCGCAGGCACGGGGAAGGCTCACAATTTGAATCGTTCATGGTGCTGAAACTCTCCTCCAGCATCGGAGCGGGCATGGTGATCAACGGTCAGATTTACCGGGGGGCTTTTGGTGGAGCGGGAGAAATCGCCCACATGCCCCTTGATCCTGAAGGACCGCTGTGCAATTGCGGTCAGCGGGGCTGTCTGGAACGCATGGCAGGCGAACAGGCCATCTTGCGTCAGGCCACTGAAGCAGGGCTTGCTGGACGCAGCAGCCATTTTCAGGCCCCCTTGCAACAAGGACAGGCCCTGACCCTGGCAGATGTCGCCCGTGCTGCTGGAGAAGGCGATGCAGAGGCCAACGCGATCATCCAGGCGGCAGGACTGAAAATCGGGCAGGTGCTGGCCGGACTGACCAACGTGCTGTGCCCCTCACACATCCTGATTGGCGGAGAACTGGCCCACATTGGCCCCCTGATGCTGGCCGGAATCCGCCAGAGTGTGTACGGACGCGCCATGCCCCTGGCTGCCCGCAAGCTCACCGTGGATTTCACCCGTCTGGGCAACACTTCTGGCCTGATGGGCAGCCTTGCACACGCCATGCTGTGCTGTTTCGATCTGGAGGCTGCCAGAAGCTGAAGCCCCTGAAAAGCCCTGTCCTGCATGGTAAGATCAGCAAATGCTCAGAACCTCCCGATTTTTTCTGACCCTCTGCTTTTTGCTGCCGGGCACAACGGCACTGGCCCAGGAAGCTGCAGACAAGGCCGCCCACAAATGCATCACCAGTCTGGCAGTGCAGCAGGAAATCTACGCCATGTCCAACAAGATGAAGTACCTGATGTCTGCCAAGGGGGTGGGCAGCAAAACCGACTCCCCCCTCAAAGGCAAATTCTCGGCCAAATGTGATGCCAATGTGGTCTGGGAAATCAAAAAAGACAAAAATGGCAAATTCCAGATCATTGCCTACCACAACAAGGGGAAGCTGCTGTACACCTACTTTCAGGCCACGGCAAAAGTCAGTTCTGCAAAGTGGAAATGAATTTTTGAAATCTGTTTGAGACCTGTTCACAAAAGCCGCCTGCAACCTTGTGGGTGGTTTTTCATTTTCTTTCATCATATGATGGCTGTCATATACGGGCCGTCATGCAAGTGACGGTACAAGCACAAGGACAAGCACAAGGACAAGGAGAAGTCATGCAACACCAGAAAACCCGCGTGGTGGTTACGGGCATGGGCACCATCAGCCCGATTGGCAACTCAGCACAGGAATTTCATGAAGCCCAGTTGCGGGGCCAGTCCGGCGTGCGCAAAATTCAGCGTTTTGATCCCGACGGCCTGCCCGTGCAAATCGCCGGAGAGGTGGACCTCGATCCCCAGCAGTACATGGACCTGCGCGACATCAAACGCACCGACCGTTTTGTGCATCTGGGCGTGGCTGCTGCCGAACTGGCTTTGCAGGACGCCAGTCTGGATCCTGCCACCACAGACCGCACCCGTTTTGGCTCCCTGATCGGATCGGCCATCGGGGGCATGGACACCTGGGAGGCCCAGTCCAGAAATGCTTTCGAGAAAGGGTACAGCCGGGTCAGTCCTTTCTTCATTCCCATGCTGATGGCCAACGCAGCTTCCTCCCATGTGGCCATCCGTTACGGTCTGCAAGGGGTGGCGTCCAGCGTGTCCACGGCCTGCACCACCGGAGCAGACGCTCTGGGCAGCGCTTACCGGGCGATCGGATTCGGTGAAGCAGATGTGATGCTTGCTGGAGGCACCGAGGCCATCATCACCCCACTGGTGATCAGCGGTTTTGCCAACATGAAAGCCCTGAGCCGCCGCAACGACGACCCCGAAAAAGCCAGCCGTCCTTTCTCTGCCCAGCGGGATGGTTTTGTGCTGGGAGAAGGGGCCGGGGTGCTGGTGCTGGAATCGCTGGAACATGCCAAAGCCAGAGGGGCCAGAATTTACGCTGAAATCGTGGGTTTTGGTCGCAGCGCAGATGCCCACCACATCACCGAACCCCACCCGGAAGGCGCAGGCGCACTGCTGGCCGTGAAAGCCGCCCTGAAAGAATCTGGCCTGCAACCTGAAGACATCCAGTACATCAACGCCCACGCCACCAGCACCCCGGTGGGAGACCGTGCAGAGGCCGCTGCCCTGCGGGCCGCTCTGGGAGAGGCCATCGAGAACATCTGGGTCTCCAGCACCAAGAGCATGACCGGACACCTGCTGGGCGCAGCCGGGGCCATTGAAGCCATTGCCAGCATTCAGGCAATCTTTTCGGGCATTGTGCCTCCCAGCATCAACGCTGAAGATGCCGACATCCCCCTCAGAATTGCCCGCGAACCCGTGCACACCTCCGTCAAAGCCGCCCTCAGCAACTCCTTTGCGTTCGGTGGATTGAACGCCTCCCTGATTTTTCAGAAATTCGAGGAATGACCATGCGAGAACGCACTTTCAACTGGCAGGATCCTGCTGCACTGGCACAATCTGTGCAGCAGGTCAGCGGTCTGGAATTCTTGCGGGGCATCAGTGAAGGCAGATTTGCCGCCCCTCCGGTGATGCAGATGCTGGGTGCAGACCGCCCCAGCGTCGAGGACATCCAGGAAGGTCAGGTGACTTTCCCTTTCAGGCCCCAGGAGTTTCACTTCAACCCCATCGGCTCGGTGCATGGCGGGGTGTACGCCACCATGCTGGACACCGTGATGGCCTGCGCCGTGCACACCCTGCTGCCTGCAGGCACCGGGTACACCACCCTGGACATCAACATCAAATACCTCAGGCCGCTCAGCCTGGGCGGAGAGGGCATCAGGGCGGTGGGCAAGGTCATCTCGATCAGCAAAAGCACAGCCCTGGCAGAAGGGCAGATCGTGGATGCAGACGGTCAGATTTATGCCCATGGAACCAGCACCTGCATGATTTTCAGACCCAGGGGTTGACATGCGTTACCATGCAGGGCACAGCGAAGCCACCCGGAAACGTCTGGTGCAACATGCTGCCAGACGCTTCCGGGCTGCAGGTCTGAACACCGGAATTGGCCGCCTGATGCAGGAACTCGGCCTCACCCATGGGGGGTTCTATGCCCATTTTCCGGGCAAGAACAGCCTGATTCAGGCGGCCTTGCAGCAGGCCGCAGAAGAGATAATGGAGCGGCTTTTTCATGCAGCCACCACAGACCCCACAGGTGCATTCGAAAAGATGGTGCTGGCCTACCTGGATGAGAAACACTGCCAGAACCCTGAAACCGGATGTTTGCTTCCCGCCCTCGCCACTGAAATTGCCAGACAGGACCCGGAGGTGCAGGAGCACTTCACTGTGCTCCTGCAGCAGATGCTGGGCCTTCTGCAAGGGGTATTGCACCACCTTCCAGCAGAACAGCGTGGACAGCACGCACTGGTGGTGCTGTCCACGCTGGCAGGCAGTGTGATGCTGGCCCGTGCCGTCAGCGATCCGCAGCTCAAAACGGCGTTTCTGGACGCAGCCCGGTCTTCTTTGCTCAGGCCCTTCCGTACACCGGAATGAGCGCCCCATGCACAGCCCTGGCAGCATCAGAAGCCAGGAAAACCATCACGCTTGCCAGGTCTTCTGGAGACACCCATTTGCTGTGGTCTGCATCTGGCATGGCTTCCCGGTTGGCCGGGGTGTCGATGGTGCTGGGGATCACGGCATTCACATTGATGTTGTGGTCCCGCAGTTCCAGAGACAGGGATTCGGTCAGCCTGAGCACTGCTGCCTTGGAAGCTGCGTAGGCAGAGGCCCCTTTGCCTGCAGCAAAACCCGCTTTTGCCCCCACCGTGATGATCTTGCCTCCGCCTGCCTCCAGCAAATGGGGCACCACGGCCCGTGCAGCCAGAAACACCGTGCGGGCATTGAGGTTCAGCATCTGGTCCCAGTCCTGGTCTGTCATCTGGTGGACCGGGGTTCCTGCTTTGAAGCCACCCACCAGGGTGATCAGCACATCCAGCCTGCCCCAGTGGGCTTTGACGGCTTCCACCCAGGTGGCAATGGATTCAGGCTGGGTGACATCCACGGCAAAGGGAAACACCTGTTCTGCAGAATGACCTTCCTGCGCCATAAACTGCTGGGCTTTTTCCAGGCTGCGGTCTGTGAAGGCCACCCGGTCCCCCTGGTTCACAAAAGCCCTCACCACACTGGGTCCCAGGCCTCCGGTGGCTCCAGTGATCAGCACCACCCGGCTCATGCCGTCACCTTGACGGCAGCGGTTTCTTTGCGGATGTCTTCCTGCAGGGTTTTCAGCTCTACATGGGCTTTTTCCAGAATGGGCCTGCCGTGGCCCACAATCAGTTTTTCCACATCCAGGTCCAGCACCCGCTGCGCAGACAGGGCGGCCTGCCGCATGTCCACGGTGAGGGCACGCAGGGGCAGTTTGCTGCGCCCGGAGCCCCGCATCAGCACATCCCCACCAATCAAAGTGCGCGAGGAGGGCACCCAGAAGCCCACCTGTCCCGGAGCATGTCCGGGCAGATCAATGACGGTCAGGCCCGGCAGGATGTCCTGCAGCACATCCCCTTCTTTGATGGGCAACACCTCCTGAACGGTGGGCGGCAGTTTCATGCTGGTGAGGGCCAGCTGCAAAAGCTGCTGCGGCAGAGGAAGGCTGGCCCGTGGAGGCAATTCTGGACGCTGCTGTCCAGTCAGCACCGGAATTTCCAGTGAATGGGCATACACCGGAACAGGCTTTTTGTTCACCAGTTCAGCCAGTGCGCCGTAATGGTCCGGGTGGGCATGGGTGATCAGCACACTGTGCAGGCCATCCAGAGAGAACCCGGCCCGCTGCAGGGCCTTCTCGATGTTCTTCAGGCTTCCAAAGGTGGCCAGGTCCACCAGGGTGAATTTTTCCCGTTCTCCCAGCACCGTCACATTCACATAGCCCAGTGAAATCACAAAAACACGTTCAGCCACTTTTTGCATGCTTCACCTCTTGCTTTTATTGAGCAGGACTGGCAAAGACCTCAATGCAGTCTGGATCACAAAGCTGGGCTGCAAACCCCGGCAACCTGCCAGCAACCTGATGCTGGATAGCCTGAAGCCATGAATGTTCTGGACCTTCTTTTCATCCTGATGGTTTTTGGGGGCTGTACAGTGCTGGCCTTGCCCCTTCCTGCAGAACGTGCCCTTCAACAAAAAGCTGCTGCAATGGATCAGCTGTCGTCCTGATCTTCAGACAGATCGTCCTGTGAAATGTTCTGGGCTGCAGCCAGTTTGTAAGCGCAGGCCAGGGCCTCGGTTTGCTGGGGGAAAGCGTCAATCAGCACTTTTTCTCCAGTGTGGGTGATGCCATAAACGCACCACTCTGCGTCTTCATAGACCACCTGCACATCCCGGTACCCCGTTCTGGGCACCCGGAAACGCCAGATGATTCCTGCCAGCAGAATCACACCAACAAAATAAAGCAGGGCTGTCAACTCGGGGGCCATCAGGGTTCCTCGGGATTCATGAAGGGCTGTGCTGGGTTCAGGAGCATGCAATCGATTCGCTTGAAGGCCAGCAAAGCAGGCAAAAAGATCTGGCGCAACCCGGATCTGCACAGAAGTGGATTCCAGCGGATACAGCCTGAGGCAGAGCATCCTGGCCTGACTGTTGCTCCCATCCTACCTTTTTCCAGCTCCTGGTTGGATGTGTAGAACACAACTTCAGGAAGCTTCCTGATCAAAAGTTTGCAACTTCCCCCATCGAAGCCGTGGGGTTTTCCCATCAAGACCATGGGGGTTTGTTTCAAAACATGAATTTCTTTTCTTTTGCATGGGATTTTCAACATTTCTGTCATTTCTGCTTTTGCCCGGATTGCCTCTTGTTTTCTTCATCAGATCTTCAGTTTGAAAAAGCCGAATCACCAGAAAAGCTGTTTTTCTCGCACTGAACAGGGTTCATTTTGTCTTTATGAAATTCACCCTTCACTTACCTGAAGCTGTGCTGAAGAAATTATACTGGATAAAACATGAAAAGCGCTCCTCTTTCCAGCCCTTTCCACAACGACCCCGAATACCCGCTTTACCTGTACGGTTCTGCCCTGGTGCACAGTGCCCGCATTCCTGCCCTTCTGCTGTGGCTGGGACTCAATGCTGTGGTGCTGGTGCGCAACTTCGGAGAACCCGCTTTGCTTGCTGGGTTGCCCATTCTGAAAGGGCTGTGTGTGCTTCTGCTCGTGCTGTCTGCCCTGATGGTCGCCTCGGGGGTGCGCAGACCCATCCTGCACAGGCGCATCGACCAGCAGATGAAAGAGGACATGCTCTACACCAAAAAGAACCTCACCTTAAAAGAGTTTGGCCGCAGCCACCTCTCCCAGTTGCTGGGCAAGGTGGGCACCTTCACTGCCCTGCACCTGCTCATCATCCAGCTTTGCCACGGATACCAGAAGTTTCTGGGTTGAATTGCAACTTTTGAGAAGGACGGAACCTGTGACGGTTCCGTCCTTTTGACATCTCATGGCCCCTGCCATTGACCCTTGACACCCACCGCGTTTCAAGGTCAAATGAAGCATAGAAGAAACAGCACCAGAAGCGAGGTTGAATTTGGTTCGCATTCCGATGAAGGTCCGGTTGCAGTCATCGCCTTCTCCTGTCCATCCCCAGATGCGACACTTCATCCCAGAAGACACCAGGGCCCTGGCTGACCTGATGTTTGCCGCTTACCAGGGCACCACCGATTTTCAACCTGGAAGCACCCTCCGGGACGCCCTGGAACAAATTGAAAAAACCATTGCAGGTGAATACGGGGAATTTTTGCCCCAGGCTTCTTACGTGCTGACCGAGGAAGATGTGCCCATCAGTGCCACCCTGGTCACCTTCTGGAAACCCTTTCGCTCTCCCCTGCTGGCTTTCAGCATGACCCACCCGGAGCACAAAGGCCAGGGGCTGGCGGCCATGCTGCTGAAAGCCTCCATGCACGACCTGTACCACGATGGGTACAACCAGCTCAGCTTGCTGGTCACGGACGGCAACACACCTGCCCAGCGCCTGTACCAGAGGCTGGGCTTCAAGGTTTTTGAACCCGCAGACATCAAATGAGCACCTCAACCTGGTGAACCCCTACGGACGTGTGGGGTTCACCAGATGTTTGCAGTTCAGGAGCCCACTTGCTCTGCTGCAGCCCGACCTGCCACCCTTCCAGAGAAAATGCAACCTCCCAGAAAAGTGCCTTCCAGTGCACGGTAACCATGCATGCCTCCCCCACCGAAGCCTGCCACCTCTCCTGCAGCATACAGGCCAGGGAAAGGCTGGCCGTTCTGCTGTATCACCTGACCCTGCAAATTGGTTTCCAGCCCTCCCAGCGTTTTGCGGGTCAAGATGTTCATGCGCACCGCAATCAGGGGGCCAGCTTTCGGGTCGAGGAGGGCGTGGGGTCTGGCCACCCTGGACAGCCGATCTCCCAGGTAAGCCCGGGTTTGCCGGATGTAGGTGATCTGGGCGTCCTTGCCAAAAGGATTTTGCAATTGCCGGTCCCGGTCCTCGATCACCTGCTGCAGGTGTTGCAGATCCAGCCAGTCGTTGCCCACCAGCTGGTTCATGCCTGCCACAAGTTCAGGCAGGGAGTTGCGCACCACAAAATCAGCTCCCTGCTCCATGAAACGCCGCACCGGTGCAATCACACCAGGAAGGATGCGCCCCAGCGTCTGCTGGATGCTTTTGCTGGTCAAATCCGGGTTCTGCTCAGAACCTGAAAGGGCAAACTCTCTGGCGATGATCTTCTCGGTGAGCACAAACCAGGTGTAGGGAAAGCGGTTGCGGGTGATGTGCTCCAGGGTCCCCAGCGTGTCAAAGCCCGGAAAGAGGGGAACAGGCAGGCGGTTCCCGTGAGGGTCCAGCCACAGGGAAGAAGGTCCAGGCAGCACCCGGATGCCATGCCCCGGCCAGATGGGGCTGTGGTTGCGCAACCCCTCAGTGTAATGCCACATGCGATCCGGGTGAATCAGGCGACCTCCGCTGCTGGCCACCACCTGCTGCATGAGGCCATCCACATGCTGTGGCACCCCTGAAACCATGAAATCGGGTGCAGGCCCCAGGCGTTCAGTGGGCCAGTTGCGGCGCACCAGGTCCTGGTTGCCTCCCAGACCTCCGCTGGTGACGATTACAGCCCCTGCACGGGCCGAGAAGCCTCCTGTGGACACCCGAGAGCTGCTTTCACCACGCTGAACGTTGCTCTCTTCCAGAATTTCCCCTGTTGCTCCCACCACCTGCCCTGCCTGGATGTCCAGATCTGTCACACGGTGTCTGAATTTCAGGACAATGCGGCCCTGTCTGGCGAATTCCTGCACCTGCCTGGCAAAAACCTCCACCACGGCAGGCCCAGTGCCCCAGGTCACATGAAAGCGGGGCACACTGTTGCCCGGTCCACCCGAGAGGGCTCCTCCCCGCTCTGCCCAGCCCACAATGGGGAAAATGCGCAGCCCTTGCTTTTTCAGCCAGCCATGTTTTTCTGTGGCAGCAAATTGCACATAAGCTTGTGCCCAGCGTCTGGGCCAGTGGTCTTCTTCGCGGTCAAAACCTGCAGTGGTCATCCAGTCCCGCAGGGCCAGTTCATGGGAGTCCCGAATGCCCATCCTGCGCTGCTCAGGAGAATTCACAAAGAACAGCCCACCAAAAGACCAGAACGCCTGACCTCCCAGACTGTTCTCCGGTTCCTGATCCAGCACCAGCACTTTTTTGCCCAGTCTGGCCGCTTCTACAGCGGCCACCAGTCCGGCCAGACCTGCGCCCACCACGATGATGTCGGTTTCGAGTGCCGTCATGCTGCTCCTTCGCTGAACGTTCACCTCATCAGCCCTTGCTTCAAATGTCTGTTTTCTGATTCTAGAGCATTTGACAGAAGAACAGAAGGTCGTTTCCTGCTTTCATCTCTGGTTGCGCTTCATCAGGGGTTGCCAGGAAATCCTTGCATTGTGCCTCCTGTTTTCAAGGTTGAATTTCATCAAAACGCCTCTGGAATTCTGGTTTGAAATCAGATTCCAAAAGTCAGCGAGACCATGAAAACAAGCCCAGATCACTTCATGCCGGCTTCTCACATCAACATGATCTCGCCCTGTTTTTATCCATTCCCCGAAAACGATCAGGATGCCGCAATGATTCAGATTCTTTTCAGTGTCCTTTTTCACCGACCATCAGAAACCCCTCGAAACCTTCAGGGCTTTTTCAGGTTGAAGGGGTAACATGCCCTCACCAGCGTGGAGACAAGGAGGTTTTATGTTGTTTGCTTTAGCTCTTGCGATTGGTTTGTTCATTGGATCGGCATTTCTGGGCATCCTGCTGCTGATCGATCATCTTTCCAGAAGAGCAGTTGTTTCATCTGCACCGGCTTCATCTTCAGAAACATCACCCAAAAAATGGGTTCTGGAATAAGCTGGCAAGAAGATGCTGGCAAGCAGTTGATCAGATCACAGAAAGGTGAATTCTGGTTTTTGAATCCATGGAATTTTCAGGATTTTTGAAGGTTTTTGATGGGTTTTGACCAACAGATGCAACCATGGATTTTGGAGCAGAAACCCGAAATGCGCCCTTTCAGAGCGTATTTTTTGCTGTTGCAGTATGTTCCATTGTTTTGCAGTGTTTTGCAGGGACGATCAGATCCCCAGTTGTTCAAGTTGTTTGCGTGGCAAATCCAGGGTGGTTTTTCCCTGCAAGTACAGGGGGAAAGTGGCCTGTCTTCCACAAACATCTTCAAATTTTTGCAAAGGCACTTCTTTTTCAGATTCCTGATGGGTGACAATCAGTCGGTTGGATGTACCGGGGACCCAGCGAACGTTCAAGGGCTGATGCTGTTTCATGTTGACCTCCTGTGGGATTTGGACTGTGAAAGCTTGGGCTGTAAAAGTTTGGATTGTGGAAGTTTGGGTTTCGCATCATCAAGAACTCTGCAGCACAAGACAGGAAGACACAAGACACCCGAGAAGTGTATTCAATCAAGACAGAGATTTCACTCAAGGAAACCCCTGACCCCTGGTAGGTATTTTCCCACAGCAAGCCGGGGACAAATTGCCTCCGGGTCTCCTGCAAAACCCCAGCTTTCATTTCAGCTGGGGTTCAGAGGGATTTAAAACGGCCATCATCTTCAGGCCTGAATAAAGCACTGCCTGTCAAACAGTGCTTTATTCAGGCCTGGTTTTCAGAAAACATTGCCATGCCCTGGTAGGCATCGTAATCGCGCTGGATGTCCAGCAACAGCGTCATGGAAATGCCCCAGCATTGCTGAAGACGGTAAGCGATGGCCGGCGTGATGGGCTGCTCTCCGGCCAGAATTTGCTGCACCAGCTCTTCAGAGCAATCCAGTTGTGCTGCCAGATCCTGATGGTTTCCCTGGCGGCTTTCCACTTCCATCGCAAGGTATTTTCCCGGATGCGGGGGGATTCCGTCTGTGGGATGATGGTTCTCGTTCATGTTCCACCTTCTGACTTTCCAGTACAAAGGGCGATGTGCAAACCCAGAGGCCCAGATGGCACTCCAGGGAAAAAGCATGCCTTAAATCAGAGATGGAGCAAGCACAGTTGAGACGACGACCATGGCACTTTGGAATCAGCAAACCAATGGTTCAAAGCGTGCAGTAAGGTAAGACACCTTCCTGTATTCTACTCCCTGTTCATACAAATTTGATGGATTTTTCACCATTTGATCTCATCAAAGGCTTCCATGAAGAACCTTAATTTGGGTTTTGCAGCTGGAAAGAACACCGCTGGGGCTCAAGAATCCCCTCATAGGCACCCGCTTAAACATCGCCCTGTCCGACAGTCAGCGACTTCCTGGCCACCCCATCGAGAAAAGTGAGAAGGGCCTGAACCCGCCACTCATGCAGCGCCATCACTTGCTGGCTGCGAGAGGGTCCCTTTGCTGGTCGACCATGCAATTCCTCCACCAGTTCCCAGAACCGCAAAGCACGCGCGTCAGTGTGGCGCTCAATTTGCTGGAGTTGACCCTGGGCCAGTTGTTGCAAAACCTCAGGGGCCTCTGTGCCCGCCTGCAACACCAGCACCTGCTGGATCACCTGCTGTCCTGCTGCAGAATCCGGTACAACGCCTTGCTGCAAAGTCTCCCGAATCAGTCCATCTGCTTGCTGGCTGACCTGCATGTAGCGCTCACGGCTGGCCGCATTGGTGAAGCTTCCCCAGAATTCCTGGCCCACCTTCTGAAATCTGGCAATGAAATTCTCATCCAGCATGAGTTCTGCCAGTTCCAGCCAGCTTTCGAATTGCTGGTCCGAAAAGTGTTCAGGAAGCTGCAAAAGTGGGCCTTTCCAGACGTTCTGAATCCAGGCTGGATCGGCAGGAACCCCCTGCAGCATCTGCTCGAGTTGCTGGTTCAGAAAATCCTGCCGTTCACGGGCATTGAGGGCCGCCAGGGTGCGGGCGCCCCGCAGGTAACCCAGGTGATCGTTGCGCTTCAGGGCACCCTGCAAAATGACTTTCCTGCGTTGAAGCTGGTTCATTTCCAGTTCCAGGGTGCGCAATTGCAGGCGCAGGGCCTCTGCAATGGAATCCTCATGTTGCATCACCTGCGCAATGGTCTCCAGACCCACGCCCACCTCCCGAAGGCTGCGGATCGCTTCCAGTCGCGCATGGTCCAGATCGGTGTACCAGCGGTGTCCGGTTTCAGAAACTTCACTGGGAGGCAGCACCCCCAGATCGGAGTAGTAGCGCACGGTTTTGACAGGCACCCCGCTGAGCTGCGCCAGTTCGCCAATTTTGTATTTCTTGCTGCGGGCCATGGGCTGATTTTACCGTGCTTCTGTGCGGTACCCTGTTCTGAAGCACCCTCAGACAAATGGCTTAAGCATCTTGAATCTCCCGTTGCAGGAGGTTCTAGGGTAAGAACAGAAAGGAGTCACCATGACCACCCCCACCCTCAACCTTCACGTTGCACCCTCATTGTCCGGCCTGAAAAAAGCCCTGCAAGCCCCTGAGCCACAGCAAATGCCTGTTTTTCTGCAGGAGGTGATGGAACCCATCCGGCCCTGCTGGGAAACCCCCATGCTGCGGATGGGCATGGCAGACCCCAGTCAGGATCTGGCCCGGATTGCAGCCCAGCGTTTTCTGTTCTACACCCCAGAGCAAGGCATTGAACGCGGTTTGCAAGCCCTGGAACAACTTCAGCAGTTTCAGGCCACAGAGAAAAGCCTGGAACGCCTGGAGAAGGCCATAGACCTGCTGGAACCTGCAAAGCACGGCATCCAGTTGCAAGACCTGCATTTTGTGTTTGTGCTGGGAGATCCAGAACGCATGACCCCACCCCTCTACACCGGCGTGGGCAACGTTCCTGGCTGGATTTTGCTGATGGCCTACCCCACCGAGCACAACTTGCCCAGACTCTCTGCCATCACGGTGCATGAATTTCACCACCAGGTGCGCTTTCAGCACGAACCCCTCTTCCCACAGATGACCCTGGGCAAATACATCGTGGCAGAAGGTCTGGCAGAAGCTTTTGCAGCCCAGTTGTGCGGCGAGGAAAACCTGGGCCCCTGGGCCACCACCCTGCAACCCGCAGAACTGGAAGCCGTCAAACCCCGCTTTGCTGCCGCCCTCAACCTGTCCGATTTCACCGAGGTGAGGGGTTACATCTTTGGAGACTGGGCTTCAGAAAGCTGGGGCACCCCCAGACTGGGCATCCCTGACTTCGCAGGGTACGCGGTGGGCTACCGGATGGTGCAGACTTACCTGAGCAAAACCGGCAAAACCATCACGGAAGCCACCTACACCCCCTGGCAGGAAATCATTCAAGACAGCGGGTGGTTTGGGTTGTAAACCCTCCTGTTCCAGAACCCAAAACACACAGGACAACCCCTGCTGTTTCGGACAAATGCTCAGGGGGTCGCCTCGTCAAAAAGGGCATATCCGGTTTTTCTGAGGGCACGGATGTGCAAATGGCTCTCAATCTGCTTGAGTTTTTTCCTGAGCAGGGAAACCCGCACCTCAAAGCTGTTGGAAGCAGGAGAGTAAAAACCATACACATGCTGTTCCAGCACCTCTCTGCTGACCACCCGGGAGGCGTTTTGCATCAGGTATTCCATGATGCGCACCTCATGGTCGGTCAGCAGCACACTTTTGGCCGCTGTGCTCAGGGTGCATTTGCTGGTGTCCAGGGTGGTGCCCGCCAGATAAAGGGTCTGCTCCTGAGGATGCACCCTCCTGAGCAGGGCTTTGATGCGGGCATCAAACTCATCCAGAGCAAAGGGCTTGACCAGATAGTCGTCTGCGCCGGAATTGAGGCCCTGCACCCGATCGGGAACAGAACCCCTGGCGGTCATGACCAGCACCGGCAGGTTGCCCAGCGCCTGAATGGAGGGAATCAGGTCCAGACCATCACCATCGGGCAGATTCAGGTCCAGCAACACCAGATCAGGAACCCAGTCTGCCAGTTGCTGGTAGGTCTCTTGCAATGTGCGGCACACTTGCACATGGTATCCCCAGTTTTGCAAGTGGTTGCCCAGCAAAGCCTGCAAATCTGCATCGTCTTCTATGAGGAGGATTTGCCATTTTCGCATGGTTTATTTGTTTTTGCCTTTGCCATTTCCGGAGTTCCCGGAGTTCCCGTTTCCAGAATTGTTGCCGCTTCCAGAATTGCTTGATCCAGAATTGTTTGATCCAGAGTTGTTGCCGCTTCCAGAATTGCTTGATCCAGAATTGTTGCCACTTCCAGCATTGCTTGATCCAGAATTGTTTGATCCAGAATTGTTTGACTTGTTGTTCTGGGGATCTGCAGCAGGATTTTTGACGTTGGCACTGAGCTTGGGGGTACTGAGAACCGTCAATTTCAGGTCAGAATCCAGGGTGTTGAAATACTGGTTCAGGGTGAAAAGACCATTGGGGGTGCTCAGGGTGAGCTGCCCGGCATTCAAAACGCCCTGGACACTGGTGACTTTTTCCTGCAGAAACATGGTCACCACCGGACCATTGAAGCCTTCCAGAAGTTCCAGGGTCAATTGTGCTCCCTGCTGCTTGCCATAACCCACCACCCGTTGCAGACTGCTGTCAAACACAATCACTTCAAGCGGTGCAGTCATCATCAGGGAGGTCACAAGCCAGGAGAAAATCAACATGTTCTCTTTCATTTTAAGAACCAGGCTGACTTGATTCTGACTTTCCAGGCAACCCACATGCAAACCACAATCCCAGGCATCTGAATGGCCTGGGATTGTGGTTTGTGATTTAGAGGGTTGGTTTTGCCGGATTCAGCAGCCTGTGGTTGCGTCGCAATTGCGGGCCAGCACTTTGGTCTGGTAGGTGTTGGTGCTGATGGTCTTGGAGCCCACTTTCTGGTAGCCCTTGAGGATCAGGGTCATGCCGCGTTTCATGCCAGCAATGCTGTAAACAGAGGCACTGAATCCATTGCTGTTGGCCAGCGAAGGGTGCAGCACACTCAGGGAAGTGATGTTGGGATAACTGCCACTGCTGCAGGTGTAGGAGGTGGCTGCCTTGCCCTGGATCAGGGCATACGCTCCACTGCTGGCCACATTCAATCTTCTCTGCAGGGGCAGGGTGGTGGCCATCAGGTTGGAGGCTGGAACAATGTAATAGGCGTACAGGTCACACAAAGCTGAAGTGGCCTTGCTGGGCACCCGCACAATCACAATCTGGCTGGCGGTCAGGGTGCTGGCAGGCAAATAGGCTGTAGAGGAAGGGGCCTGGCTGTCCGAAAAGGTCACACTGCTTGCACTGACAAACTTGTCTGCTTCTTTCAGGCGGCTGAGCACCAGTTGCTGCACTTTCTGGGTCTGCGCATCCAGGTCTGCCCGAGTGGAAGATTCCATGGAGTTCTTGAGGCCAGAACTGAACAGGTTGTAAATGGCCACAAACAGCACCGAGAGCACCGCCATGGCAACCATCAATTCCATCAGGGTCAGGCCTGCCTGTTGTCTGTTTTTTCTCACTGTGCACCACCTTTCAGGGAGATTTCAGGGCAGAGCATCATGGGATGGCGATGTCCAGGTAGAGGTTCTGGGTCTTGCCACCGTAGGTGGTGGTCAGTCTGACGCGTTTCAGGGTGCTGGTTGCTGTGGAAGAAGTGGCGCAGGAACTGCCGAAAGTGGTGGGGGGCGTGGTCAGGCTGGTCCAGGTGGCACAGCTGAAGGTCACACTGGTGGAGGTGGGGGTGTAGCTTCCGTTCTGCCAGTTGGTGGTTGCAGTTGTGGCATTGGTCCAGGATTCTTTGAGGCTCTCAATCTCATTGGCAGCCAGGGTGTTGACCGAAAGCACACTGGTGTTCTTTTTGTTGGAGGTGTAAAGCTTTGACATCTGCACCACAATGGTGCCCAGCACCAGACTGACAATCAGAATGGCGAACATGATTTCGATCAGGGTGACACCTGCCTGCTGGTTTTGATGCTGGTGTTTATTGGATTTCACGGATCGAGGCATAGCCAAACACTCCTTGCAAAATCAATTTGGCAGACCAGGTCTGACGGGTGAATTTGAACAGCACGTCTTTGGTGGTGCAGGCACTGCTCCAGCACATTTCTCCATAAGGTGACTTGAAGGTGACCTGTCCGGTGGTGGTACATGTGCCACCGGTGCTGTCACAGAGGGCCATGTTCTGGTAGGTGATGGTGCGGGTGCCGTAAGTCAGCACCACATTGCTGCCGCTGTTGGCCAGGCTGAGGGTCTGGTCCACCGAGGTTTTGACACTGGTGGATCGGGCCAGGTCAAAGTAATAGGTCATGGACGAGACATCATCCTGCAAAGAGCGTTTCTTGTTTTCCCTCACCAGGTTCATCACGCCCACACCCACCAGGATGCCGATCAGGACCATCACCAGCAGGATCTCCAGCAAGGAGATCCCCTGGATTTTCTGCGCATTCCGCATGTCAAAGGTCTCCGTTGTTGAGCTGGATCCAGCGGCCGGTGTACAGCACATTGATGTTGTTGGTGAGCGGATCGAAGTAGTAGGTGTAGGTGGTGGGTCCGGTGGTGACAATGGGAGGAACCACAATGTTGACGGTGGTATCAATTGCAGCGGTGGCGCTGGAATTGAGGGCCGTTTCTGTGCAGAAGGAGCTGGGGATGTTCAGACCGGTGGTGATACCGGAAGATTGTGCTGCAAACATGCTGATGCCCTGGGGAACGCCAGCAAGACCCACGCCTTTGCAATCTCCACCAAAGACCAGGCCTGCATAGTTGCTGGTGAGGGCCATGGTGTTGGGAGAGGTCAGCCAGCCTGCCAGGGTGTTGTTCCCTGAGTTTTTGGGGCCCAGAATCAGGATGATTTTGCCGCTGGAATTGCGCAGGAAGTACACGTAATCTGTCTGGTTTCCCTGAGATTTGACTGCGCACCTCTGAACAAGGTTGGGGGAAGTCAGGGTGACATAAGTTGTGGTCACATCGTTTTGAGAACAGGTGACCTGGTACTGGTTGGCTCCGGCGTAATCATACCGGATGGTGTAGTTCCGGTCATTTCCGCAGGCCCCTGAGTTGCCGTTGCTGGTCTGGCCGCACACTTCGTAGGAAACGTAGGTTCCGTTGTCCACTTTCTTCTCAATGCCCACTGCTCCAGCCAGAGGATAACTGCTGGTGATGTTGGTGGTGATGGCAGGGGTGGTGGTACTGGGGGTGTAAGTGGTGTTGGTGACGGCCACGTCCAGGGAGTTTCTGCTGGGATCACCAGAGCTTCCGGCAGAAGAACCAGCAGAGGTGGCTGTGGGGCATGTGGGGGAGGTGCTGGTGGTGGTCTGTCTGGGGTACTGGCCCACCACACGGGAGCCTTTGGTGGTGGTGGTGCCTTTGGAGACGTAATACCCCACGTCATAGCAGAAACGGAAGGTGTTCATGGTGGAGATGGTGGAAGGTGTTGCAGGGGTGTAGTCCCATTCCAGGCGGGTGATGGAAAACAGAGGGCTCTTGGTGAGGACCCCGCCCACTTTGTAGGTGTTGTAAACGCTGTAGGTCTGTCCATTGCCCAGAGACAGGGTGTGGTCCAGGTCTTTGAAGACCGTGGCCCAGTAGGTGTCTGTGGTGGGTGCCCCTTCCCAGGTGCGGAAGAAGTCTGCAATGGCGGTTTTGGCTGCACTGGCGGCAGGTTCCGTGGTGGGAACGGTGCAACCGCTGGTCACAGTGGTGTTCTGACCCACCCCGCAGACACTGGCCACCAGGGTGGTGAAGTCTGTCAGGGTCTTGTTGGTGGTGCCCAGACCGTCCAGGCGGTTGCCCAGTTGCTTGACGTAGGCTTTTGCCCAGGCCAGACCGGATTCGCTGACGTACTGGGCTTCCAGGGTGGCAGACTGGTCGGTGACCGTTTTGGAGGTCTTCAGGGTGTACTGGGCAGAAATGAGCAGCACAATGGCCATGATGAACATGACTCCAAGAGTCATCACCAGTGCCGCACCTGCCTGATGTGTTTGGGGAGATTTAGGAGTGTTCATGCTAACACAAATTATACATCTGCTTTTGTCACAAAGACCTTCCAGCACAGTCAATTTAATGTTACATTTGGGTTACACTTATGACTGTTCATCAGAATGGTGAACGGTTTTGCCTTCAAAGGCCGCTCTGCTCTCCTTGAATTTGCTCGATGGTTTTCCCATTTTTGCTTGCAGCAAGCTGTTTTGTGGTCTCTTCTGAAAGCGCTTCAGAGACCTCTGGAAATCCAGTTGTTAAGAGAAAGGCATCTTTTTGCACCCGGTTCATCTGTAAAAAACCCGGGCGACATTGATTGAAATTCTGGTTTTGATTCACTGAAAGAGCTTTTTCAGGGCTGAGAACAAAGTCTTTCAGGACCACAGACCCGGAGCAGATCCTCTGCCAACCCCATCAGCTGTCATCCACAGGCAGGTAGGTCCGGTAAACCGGAGCCCACTCAGGCTCCTGCAAGGCAGCTTCCATCTCTGCAACAGGACGGCTGGAAAGCCCCAGTGCCACCGCTGTTGCTGCCACCTTGCGGGCCACATGCTGATTGGCCCTGAACAGATCAGCAATGCGGGGAAACACAGCGCCTTTTTGCAGGCGTTCTGTGCTCACGGTTTCAGCAAGGGCAAAGGCGGCAGCAGTGAACAGTTCATCCGGGATGGTGCTGGCCCCCGCAGCCTGCACCCCCCAGCCCACCCCTGGAAAAATGAAGGTGTTGTTGCCCTGCCCAATTTCGTAGATTCTGCCTGCATGGTACACGTCTGGAAAAGGGCTTCCGGTCGCCACAATGGCCGCTCCATCTGTCCAGGCCAGGGCATGCTCTGGGGTGACCTCTGCCAGGTGGGTGGGATTGGACAGCGCAAAAATCAGGGGGGTGGAGGTGTTTTGATGCACGGCCCGGACCACTTCTTCTGTGAAAGCCCCTCCGG
The DNA here is from genome assembly GCF_014646895.1 of Deinococcus roseus. Classification (NCBI taxonomy): domain Bacteria; kingdom Thermotogati; phylum Deinococcota; class Deinococci; order Deinococcales; family Deinococcaceae; genus Deinococcus; species Deinococcus roseus. The sequence continues at coordinate 172,651 of NZ_BMOD01000003.1, read as the reverse complement.
CACCTGAAAGCCCCAGCAGTGCAGTGATTCCAGCGTTCTGGATGGTTTCCAGCATGCTGGGAATCTGGCCTGCAAAAGTCCAATTCTGGATGTCCTGCACTGCGCGGGCAAACGGAGCCTGGTGGTCCTCCAGCCTGGAATCCCCCTGCAGCAGCAAGCCATTGCGGCCCATCAGGTAGATGCGGCTTCTGGCCTCCTCTGCAGAAAGGCCCAGTTGTAACAAACCCTGATAGATCTGCCCGGTCACGCCCATTCCTCCGGCACCTGCGCCCAGCACCAGAAATTTCTGGTCTTTCAGGTGTTTGCCCTGATCGGTGGCAGCAATCAGGCCTGCCAGAGCGGTGGCCCCGGTGCCCTGAATGTCATCGTTGAAGCTGGGAAGCCGGTTGCGGTACCGCTCCAGCACCCGGAAAGCATTGCCCCGGCTGAAGTCCTCCCATTGCAGGATGGCATGGGGAAAACGCTTCTGAAACGCCTCAATGAAGGCATCCAGAATCTCAAAGTAGGCTTCACCCCGCAAACGGGGTTCTCGCATGCCCAGGTAGTAAGGGTCCTGCAAGAGGCTCTGGTTGTCGGTGCCCACATCGAAGACCACTGGGAGGGTGCGGGCCGGGTCAAAGCCCGCCACCAGCGTGTAAAGGGTCAGCTTTCCAATGCTGATCCCGATGCCCCCAAAACCCTGGTCTCCGATGCCCAGGATGCCCTCTGCATCGGTGGCGACCACCAGTTCGGTGTCATCGTATTCTTCCAGAATCTCGTCCAGGCGGATGTAATTCTCTCTGTTGACCACCAGGCCTCTGGGCTCTCTGAAGTTGGTGCTGTAGGTCTGGATGGCCTCTCCCACCGTGGGGGTGTACACGATGGGCAACATCTCCTCCACGTGGTTTTGCAAGAGGGCGTAATACAGGGTGCGGTTGTATTCCTGCAAGGAACGCAGAAACAGGTGCTTTTCCAGCGGATTGTGGTTCTCCTGATACTGGGCATACATGCGCTGAACCTGCTCGTGCAGGGTTTCCACCCTGGGGGGCAGGCGGCCTTCCAGATGAAAGCGTGCCCGCTCTTCGGGGGTGAAAGCAGTGCCTTTGTTCAGAAAAGGGTCTTGCAGCAATGCGCGGCCTTGCAGGGAAACGGGAATGGACGTTTTCACATCTGCCTCCGGAAAAGTTCAGAGATGGGCTCAGGGGCTGACTCAGGACAGGCCAGAGAATTCGGGAAAGATGCACCACAATACCTGCTGGAAGGCAGATTTCCAAATGGTGTAATGCCCTGCCACTACACAGGGCAATGGTGTACTGCAGGAGAGGGAATTCTCTGTTTGGATCGGGAACAGCACTGAAGGTAGAGACAGGGCAGGGGACTGGAAATTCTGCTAAAAACATAATATAATGGTTGTACTTCGCAAGGAGACCCCACTGAGGTTTCCCCACCAGACCTTACAATTCACCCCAGAACACTTTCTGGGAACCCTCAAGGAGAACTGCATGACACAGTTGGCCACCATTGATGCTTTTTCCCCCCAGCGCTTTCAGGTGATGTGCCAGATGGCAGAAGTCTTCATCCGCTCTCGCATGCTGCCCCCCTCCATCCAGACCCCCGAACAGGCCATCGTGATCATGGTCAAAGGGCAGGAGCTTGGATTGCAACCCCTGCAGGCCCTCAACGGGATCAATGTGATCCAGGGCAAACCCACTGTGAGCCCGCAGCTGATGCTGTCCCTGATCAACCGCAGCGGCAAGCTCGAAGACATCCGCTTTGAAATCGGAGCAGATTTTGTGACCTGCACCATGAAACGCCAGGACCGAACGGAACACACCGAACGGTTCGGGCAAAAAGAAGCCCAGAACATGGGCCTGATCGGCAAGGACAACTACAAACGCCAGCCTCTGGTGATGTACAAATGGCGTGCTGTTGCAGCCTGTGCCCGCGTGATGTTCCCGGACATCATCGATGGTCTGTACACCCCCGAAGAAATGGGCGCAGAAGTGGTGGTGGACGACGAAGGCACCATGACCATCCAGGCTCCGCAACTGCAGGAAAAAACCCTCAGCGCAGAAGCCGCCCAGCGACTCACCACCGCCCTCACCAAATTTGGCGTTCAGGATGTGTCCCAGCTTGCAACTGCTGTGCTGGGCCGTGAAGTCAAAGAGCTGACCACCCTCACCAAAACCGAGGGCACCCAGATCTTTGAATTTGCCAAGAAGAACTTCGACGATGCCCAGAAAGCCCTGGAAGCCCAGGCTGCAGAAAAATCCTCCGAAGAAGCGGGCAAAAGCGAAAAACCTGCCAGAACCAGCAAAAAGGCCCAGGCCGACAACCCTGAAACCCCTGAAAATCCCACTGGCCTGAAGGCCGGGTAAAATCCTTCACAGAAACAACCAGAAACAGAAAGCCCTGCACGTTGCAGGGCTTTCTGTTGATTGGGCTTGCAAACCTTGCCTGATCCTCAATCCTCTCCCCCATCCCTGTTTTTCCTGTCTTCTCCCGATTCTCCAAAAGTGGCTTTCAATCCTGAGATCAATTGCTGTTTTTCACTGTCGGTCAGGCGGGCCTCGGGGTGCAGGGGCAGGTAAGAACGGTCTGGCATCTTTCCTTCTTCCACGGTTTCTGCAGCTTCATGGGCTTCCCGGCCAAAACCCGGTTCGTTGATGTTGAACTTGCTGCGGCCTTCCTGCACATGGCTCTGAACCAGCCATGACACCGGAGCCACGTTGGAGTACCAGGGCCAGGTGGTCTGGTTGCTGTGGCAATCCTGACAGGCCCGTGCAAAAAGTTGTGCCGTCACAGGTCGGTCCCATTGGGGGGTCGCCTGCACAGGTGGGTTGGTGTGGGCACGGCCAAAAGGGACAACCTGAATCAGCAGAAAAAGGGCAAAAACGACCAGCAGAATTCGGGGCCAGGGGGAACGTCTGGGAGAATGCATCGGCATATTGATATGGTCTCATGTTCGTGAAACCTCTGCCCGGAGAAAAGTTACCCTTTTGTGAACCCCATTTGACAATCCCCCCCTGTCCCCGTCATGGTAAAAGCTGCATGTGGACCATCCGCAACAAACTGCTTTTGCTCTGTCTGGGGGTGGTGCTGTCGGGTTTTGTGGTGGAATCCCTGCTGACCGGGGTGTTCTACCAGCGCATCGTGCAGCTTTACAGTCAGGAGCGTGCTGCACGGCTCGCCACCTTCATGGCCGATGTGATGCAGTGGTGGTTTGATGGGGATGAGTCTCCTGATCCTGGAGACGAGGACTGGCTGCGTGAAGAACTGGGGCCTGCCCGTTCGATGGTCTACCACATTGATCTGGACACCCGCAAATACAGCAAAACCCCGGTCTGGAAAAGCATGAAAGCCAGTCTGCCCCCGCTGGACCCGGCAGGTTTGCAGCAACTGGCAGACAACCTGCAAGAATCCGATGTGATGTGCGTGTGTGGAGCTTACCGGGTGGCCACCAGACGGGAATGGAAATACATCGTGCAGGTGGCACTGCCCCTCAGCATTGACCGCCAGAACATGGCCGGTTTCAGGCAGACCACGCTGCTGGTGGGGGGCATCATCTTCCTGCTGGTCGGTCTGCTGGCATGGTTGCTGGCCCGCAGCATCACCCGGCCCCTGGTGGAACTGTCCGGGCAGGCCCGAAGCCTGGAAAACAATCCGGAATTTCTGTATGCCTCCAGACAGGACGAGGTGGGGGTGCTGTCGCGCGCTTTGCAGGAAGGGGTCAAAGAAGTGCAGGAGGCCAGAGCAAGAGAGCGGCGTTTTCTGGCTGCAGCCTCACACGAACTGAGAACCCCCATCACGGCCCTGCTGGTCTCCATTGAGCAGGAGGCCAGACGCTCCAGAAGCATCGAGGAGCACCACCAGACCCTGCAACGGGTGCATGCCACCGCGTTGCGTTTGCGGGAACTCAGCAGCAACCTGCTGACCCTGGTGAAACCCCCCTCCCAGACGGATTTGCAGGTCAACCTCACCGAGATCACCGCCTCGGTGGTGGATGAACTGATGCCCCTGGCAGCAGACAAAGGGCTCTGGCTGGACTTTGATGGAGAAAACCTCTCGATGTCCGGGGACCCGCACGCCCTGAGGCAGATGGTCACCAACCTGATGTCCAACAGCATCAAATTCACCCAGCGTGGAGAAGTGGTGGTGCGCCTGGAGCAGCAGGACAGCAACATCGAATTGACCATCGAGGACAGCGGAATTGGTCTGCCCGAAAACCACCAGGATCTGTTTCAGGCTTTCACGCGGGGCAAAGGGGCAGCCCAGCTCAGCCCTGGGTCAGGTCTGGGGCTGGCCGTGGTGCAGGAAGTGGTGCAGGCCCACCACGGCACCATCACTCTGAAAAACCGATCTGCAGGGGGCACCCTGGCCACCGTGCGCCTCCCCATCAAGGAAAAAACATGAAAATTTTGATTGTGGAAGACGACAGAGACATCCGCACCGCCCTGGGCGACGCATTGACCCACGCAGACCACCAGCCAGAACTGGCCGCTTCGGTGGCAGAAGCCTGGGGTCTGCTGGACCTCTACACCTTCGATGCCATCATCTGCGATGTGGGCCTTCCAGAAGGAGAACGGGCAGGCTTTCAACTGGTGCGGGAATTGCGCCACCGTGGTGTTTTGACTCCGGTGATGTACCTGACAGGTCTGGACAGCCTGGAAGACACGGTCAAAGGTCTGGATGCAGGCGGTGACGATTACATCCTCAAACCCTTCCGGGTGCCCGAAGTGCTGGCCCGACTGCGTGCCCATTTCAGGCGGGCCAGACCGGCCAGCATGACCGATCTGGAACACCTGGACCTTGTGCTGCAGTGGGAAAGCAAAAAAGTCACTTTAAAAGGTCAGGAGGTGCGCCTGACCCAGAAGGAGTACCAGTTGCTGGAACTGCTGGCCTCCCACCGGGGCAGGATCTTCAGCCGCGATGAACTGCTGGACCGGGTGTGGGATGGGGAATTTCAGTCCTCAACCAACCTGGTGGACGTGTACATCAGCATGCTCAGGAAAAAACTGGGCGAGGGGTACATCGAGAACGTGCGGGGCCGGGGGTACCGCTTTCCAGAGTGACCTCCTGGATTTTTTGCTGTCAGACAACTTTAAGGTTTTTTTAAGTTTGTTCGGGCACACTGACAGCCATGAAGAAGTTGATGGCAAGTGCACTGTTCTCCTCTGTTCTGCTGGCTTCCTGCAGCAGCGTACAGACCCCCGAATTTCATTCGGAGCTGGCCCCCAGCATCAATCAAAGCATCAATCAATCTGCATCCCAGAACATTCAATCCCAGGCCGCGGGTTACACCATCAGCGGAGCCAACATTCTGGATCCCATTGGTCAGCCTTTCATTGTGAAAGGGGCCAGTGTGGCCTACCAGACGTTTATTTTCAATGGGCAGGACCACGGCGGCTATGACCGGGCCAATTACCTGTACCTGGATGCCATGCTGGACGATCTGAAAGCCCGCGGGGTCAATCTGGTGCGCATTTTTGTGACCGAGCCCATCGCCACCAGGACTGCAGCCTGGAACAAAAACCAGTCTTACCTGACCATGCTGGACCGCGTGGTGGACGCTGCCAACGCAAGGGGCATGGTGGCCCTGGTCACCAACTCCTACCGCAAGTACACCACCGCCGGGGTCAGCTTCGTGGGTTCGCTGGCTTCCCGTTACAAGAACAACCCCAAAGTCTGGTTGACCCCCATGAACGAGCCCAACTGCGCAGGCAACACCTACAGCGAAACCAAATGCGAAAACTGGGCCAACTGGAAAAAAGAGCAGAACCAGTACATTCTGGCCATCCGCAATGCCGGGTTCACCAATCCGATCCTGATCAACAGCATCAGTTACTCCTGGGACCTCACCGGGGTGACCAATCCCAGTTACAAACTCAGCGATCCGCTGAACCGCCTGATTTATGGGGCCCACCGTTACGGCAACGACCATGAAACCTGGACCACAGATCAGGCTGCAGATGCAGACCGCAACTGGGCCAACCTGAGCAGCACCCTTCCTGTGGTGGTGGATGAGGTCGGCGCAGACAACGGTGAAGGCGAATTCGGCACCCCCTTTGTGAACAGCCTGGTGTGGGCAGATGGATTCATGCAGTACGTGAAAAACTGGGTCCAGAACCGTGGGGGAGATGGAGCCATCGCTTTCACCAGTTACACCTCGGATGGCAACACCATGTACGAAGATGCGGGTTACATCAGTGGGAATGTGCCTCAACCTGTTTTGCCCCTCAGGCTGTCTCCCTGGGGAAGCATCTTCTACAACCGTTTCCTGTTGCCCTGAAGGGCAATCAGTAGTCAGCCGTCAGCCGTCAGCAAAAACAATCTCAGCAGCCAGAACCGGACAGGTCATCTGTCCGGTTCTCAGGTTCCCGATCGTCATCATCTGTGATCTGTGGAGTGTCTGTTGTGGAGTGTCGGCTGTGAACTTAATGCGCAGCCTGTACAGGAACTGGAGCAGTCACAGGAAGCAAAGTGGTCACCACTTCTCCTCCCACGGTTTTCAGCAGGTCCTCCACTTTCAAATGGTCTTCGGGAATTTGCACGTCTACAGCCACCATGAATTTGCCTTCATGTTCGGCGGTGGCCTGCACAGCAGCCTGATGGGCCTTGCGGCGCAAGTCGTATCCGGTGCCCACCACACTGCCCAGCACGCCGCCGAAAATGGTCCCCAGCACGGCAGTCACTGCCACTCCCATCATGCCTCCCAGCAGCAAGGGACCCACCGGACCCCACAACGCCAGAACCAGACCAGCGATGGTTCCCATCAGCAGACCCAGCAGGAGGCCACGCGAGGAACCCCTGTCCATGTCCTGCTGCAGGACGCTCATCAGCTTGTTGTTCTGGACGGTGGTGAGGGTGGCACCTGAAATGCCCACGCTTCTGAGTTTTTCCAGGGCACATTCAGCGGTTTCCAGGGTTTCAAAGACTGCGGTGATGCGTTCCACTGTATCCTCCTTGGCTCTGGGATGCATTGCAGGCTGGTGATTGAAGTCCATCTGCGGTGTTGTTGCATTCTTGGAGCGTGCAGATCTATAAGAGATTGGTTTCATTGTAAAGACCTCTGCAGGCAAACAGTTTTGAAAAAACCCTGAAACGCTGAGCATGTCTCCATCAATTCATCAGTTCCCAGACAGCTTTTCTTCAAGCCACATTCAGCTTGCTGATCTTTCGTCAGAAAACCCCGATTTGCAGCACATCCCTAAATGAAACTTTAAGTTTTCCATATCAAGCTGTTTTTCCCATGCATCAACATACAGTCATGCCTCCAAAATCCATGGGTTCCCATTCACAAAACACTGCCCAATCTTCCCCGCCAGACTCCATTTCCAGCCGGGCCAAAGCCCACGTCAGGGACAAAGTTCAAAAAGCTGCCCCCTGGCTGGAAAAATTTGCCCGATTTGGCTACTTCTGCAAAGGGATCATGTACCTGACCATCGCTTTTCTGGCCATCCGGGGGGTGCTGCAGGAAGGGCGCAATCCAACAGACCAGCGGGGGGCGCTGGAATACCTGGGGCGCAACACCTTCAGCGATGTGATGCTGGTGGTTCTGGCCATCGGCTTGCTGGGATACAGCCTCTGGCAATTCCTGAGGGCTTTTCTGGATCCCGAAGGACAGGGGAAAAAATTAAAAGGCATTTTCAAACGGATGGGTTATGCCTTCAGTGGTGCAGCTTATTTGACCCTGTCCTGGGCTGCTGTGCGGGTGTCTTTGCTCAAGGACCACGTGTGGGACCAGAACTCTGAGGAACACTGGACTGCCCGCATTCTGGAGCTTCCTGCTGGCCGTGAAATGGTGGGATTGCTGGGACTGGTGTTTCTGGCGTTGGCACTCAACCAGATCTATGTGGCCGTCAAAGGTTCTTTCATGAAGCACATGGAAAGCTGGCACCTGAACCGTCACCAGCAAACCGCCATGGTGGTGGTGGGCCGGATCGGCATCCTGGCCCGTGGACTGGTGGTGGGCATGGTGGGCTGGTTGTTCCTGAAAGCCGCATGGTACATCGATGCAGAGAAAGCAGGAGGCATGTCAGAGGCCATTCGCAGTTTTGAACGGGCACCAGGAGGTGTCATTGCCTACAGTCTGATTGCATTGGGCATGTTGCTGTATGGACTGTACGCCTGGATTCAGGCCGCATACCGCAGAATCCCTTTGCAGGATTCCTCCCAGCAGGCCTGAATATCTTTTGCTTCGATCCCTGATGCACAAACACACCCCACAAATCACACTCCACAAATCAATTCAGACAAGGATTCAGACATGGAAGCGACCCTGATTTACAACCAGAATGCCGGTGGCAGCAACAGAATCACCCCTGAAGCCCTGATCGATGCCCTGTCTGGCATTGGATACCAGCCCGTCTATCAGGCCACCAGTTGCGAAGATGACCTTGAAAAAGCCCTGCAAGATGCCCGTGGAGCGGTTTTTGTGGCGGGCGGAGATGGCACCGTGAGGGCCACAGCTTTGCACCTGCTGGGCAAAGACCTGTATCTGGGTTTGTTGCCGATGGGGACCGCCAACAACATTGGACGCACCCTGGGCATCATTGGAGAGCCCCTGGAGGTGATTTCCCGTTATGCTGGCGGGACCACAGTGCCCTTCGATGTGGGCCGGGTGCGTGCCCCCTGGGGCGAGGATTTTTTTCTGGAGGCCTGCGGATGTGGCCTTTATGCCGATGTGCTGGCCGCTTACAACCCCCAGAACGGCAAGAGTCCGGTGCGGGCACTGCAGGCCATGAGCACCACCCTGAGTGGCTACCAGCCTGTGCCCACCGTGCTCTGCGTGGACCACGCTGACTTTTCTGGCAGTTACCTGATGACCGAGGTGCTGAACACCCAGGCCACCGGACCCCGTTTGCGCCTTGCCCCTCTGGCCCATACGGGAGATGGCTTTCTGGATGTGGTCACCATCAATCAGGAGCAACAGGAAAGCATGTTCACCTACCTGGGTGGACTGCTGGGAGGGAATTTCACCGATCTGGCCAGTGTTTCCCACCACAAGGGTGAATTCATCGAACTGCACTGGAGCGGGCAGCCTTTCCACATTGATGGGGAAATCCGGCCCCATGGGGCCACAGGCATGGTCCCCAACGCCGAGGGGCAAATTGTGATTGAGGTGATGAAAGGTGCCCTGAACCTGCTGGTGCCCGCACAGGAGAACCACCATGTCTAAGATCACTTCTGAACCCACCCCACCAAACATCCCCTTCACAAATTCCAGCCGTCCTCGTCCCACCATCGATCCGGTCTATCGGGAAGGGGTGCCGGTGATGCGCATTGACCTGCACTGCCATTCGGAGGCTTCCCACGATTGCAAAACGCCCCTGAAATTGATGCCCGGAGCCTGCCTGACCGGCAACATCCGGGTGCTGGCCGTCACGGACCACGATCAGGTGTGGGGCGGTCTGGAATTGCAGAAGATTGTGAAGGAAGAAGGTCTGGATCAGGATTTCTGGGTGATTCCCGGAGAGGAGGTCACCACCAGCGAAGGGGAACTCAACGCCCTTTTTTTAAAAGAGCGCATTCCTCCAGGCCTCACGCCAGAAGAAACCGTAAAGGAAATCAAGGCCCAGGGTGGTCTGGTGATGCTGCAGCATGGCTTCGATCCATTGAAACGCTACCGTTTGCGTCCTGAAGCCACCATGCGCATTGCAGATTCCATTGACATTGTGGAAACCTTCAATTCCCGGCTGTCCAGAAGGCGTTACAATGCCGCTGCGGTGGTGTGGGCCAACGAACGCAATCTGCCCCAGTGTGCAGGCTCTGATGCCCACACCATTCAGGACATCGGGGAAGCCTGGGTGGAAACCCCCCTGCGTCCGGTGCACACCCCGGAGGATTTGATTTCTGCCTTGAGGGCCGGAACCGTGGGAGGGGCCTGGACCCATCCTGTGGAAGCTTTCTTGAAGAAGCAATGGCGGCAAATCAAGCAAAAATACGGGTGGTGAAGGGAGATGCAGGACATCAGGGGAATCCCTGATGCTTCTTCACTTCAGCTTGGTCCTTTAAAATCCAGCCATGCACCATTTCAACACCCCACTTTATGGGGATGGAGAGGGCTTTGTGGTTCCTCTGCCCACCCGACACATTTTCAGTGTTTCTCCGCTGGCAGCACAACAGCTGTGCTCGATTTCAGATTTGTATTATGCTTATGGCCCCCAGGAGATGCCTTTTGGCACCTCCAATCTGGACCAGGCTGCCCGCTTTTTTGAAGTCGATCTGTCTGCTTATGCCCACCTGGGGGCTTACCGTTATCCTTTTGCCCTGGAATCTGCCATTCTGCGCAAAGCCGCTGTGGGTGAGGTGCACACCCTGTATGTGCTGCAAAAGCAGGGTGGGTTTGAGTCGGGCTGGATGTGCCTGATTCCCAACGCGCGGGCCAGTGGCCTGAACCGCATTTTGCAGCAGCACCGCCTGATCGTGGAGGAATAAGCAGGGGTGATTTTTACGCGATGAATTCACTGGAAACGTTTTACGCAATCGATTCCATGACCATTTGACGTTTTTGCCCACCTGCTCCAGCAAAACCCCAGGCCTTCTTGTTGAATTACATCGTTCTGGAAATCCTTTTTCTGGCATTTGTCTTTTCAGAGAACAATTGAAAGCAACAACCACAAAGCACATTTCCTGCTCAAAAACAGTTCTGTAAAGCATTTGTATCGTCTGAAAGCGCTTTTCGCTGTAATAATTCAGAGAGGGTTTGCCTGCTATTCTGCCTGCATCCACTGATCCTGGCAAACTGTTCGTTTCAGTCAGCTTTCCCCTGCGTGCCCTGGTCAAATTCTTCTGACCTCTTCTTGCACACAGCCAACCCAGGACCAGCAATGGCCAGTGAAGGAGCACCATGAACATCAGCACCTACAGCGCCACCACCACCGCATCTGCACAGGCCGTCTGGCAACTCTGGACCAATCCCAAACACTGGCCTACGTGGGATCCCACCCTGCAGAGTGCAGAACTTTCTGGACCCTTCCGTCAGCACGTCAAAGGCACCCTGACCTACAAAGATGGCAAAGCCGTGGCTTTTGAAGTGGTGGCCTGCCACATGCTGGAAAACTTTGTTCTGGCCGTCCCTTATCTGCAAGGCACCCAGCTCTTGATCAAACGTTCCCTGCATGTGCAGGGTGAGGGCGTGGAAATCGAGCAGGAGGTCACCCTGCAAGGTCCTGCCCTGGCCAAACTGATGCTGAGGTCCAAAAAAGACCAGCTGCTGCAAGAATCCGGGCAACAGATCACCCGTTTCTTTGAGATGCTTGAAGGCATCAACAACAAGGAAAAAGGCAGTCATGAAGGAGCCAGATCCAGACAGGCCTTCTGAAGCAGACTTTGAACAGCAACGTACCAGCCCAGTACCGGCTGGTGCTTTTTTGGGTCTGGATTGTTGAGACCCTGCTGCGGGATTCCCCTGACTTGAATTTATTAATAAACAAAGTTAATATATACCCAGCCTTCCCTTCAAACCCACACCAGCAGAGCTGAATCCAGACCTGCCTCAAAAGTTTGCACCCGGATCCCAGAAATTCATGCTCTGGCTGTTCCAGGGGAAAGCCATTCACAACATTGCACCACACCATCAAGGAGAGCCATGACCCAGACCCGCAAACTGTCCATCCTGCTGCTGACGGCTGCCACCCTGAGTGCCTGCACCCAGCCACCCACCCAGGCGGTTGCCCGGCAGGCCACCTGGGATGCGTTTGGCCAGATTGAAGCCGAAAGCCACGACAGCCAGACTGGCACCCAGAAAGAAACCACCACCGACACCGGTGGAGGTCAGAATGTGGGTTACATCGATCCCGGAGACACCCTCACCTTCAACACCGTGAATTTCAGTGCCCCAGCCGTGAAAATGCAATTCCGGGTGGCCAGTGCTTCCAGTGGCGGCACCATTGAAGTACACGAAAACTCCAGCACCGGAACGCTGCTGGGCAAGGTGACGGTCGCTGGAACCGGAGGGTGGCAAAACTGGACCACCGTCAGTTCTGCAGTCAACATCTCCCCTGCCACCCGCAAACTGGTGCTGCTGTTCAAAGGCACCGCCACGGGGGGCCTCCTGAACGTCAACTGGTTCAAATTCCTGAAGCAGGACACAGTCGCTCCCAGCATTCCCACAAGTCTGAAAAGCAGCAACCTGACCAGCAGCAGTGTGGACCTCAGCTGGACGGCCTCCAGCGACAATGTGGGCGTGACCGGATATGACCTCTTCAGGAACGGCACCTCTCTGGGAAGCAGCACAGGCACCAGTTTCAAAGCAACGGGTCTGGCCGCAAACAGCAGTTACAGCTTCACGGTGCGGGCAAAAGATGCAGCAGGCAACACCTCCGGGCAGTCCACAGCCCTGAGCGTCAAAACCCTGGCCACCCAGACCGGCGTGGACCTCACCGACCCACGCAAAAAAGACATCGCCATGCAAATTGTGTCCAGTGCAGAAAACTCCTCCCTGAACTGGAAAGCCCAGTATGCCTACATCGAGGACATCAACGATGGGCGGGGCTACACTGCAGGCATCATCGGGTTCTGCTCGGGCACCGGAGACATGCTGGAAGTGGTGCAGAACTACACCAGCAAAGCCCCCAGCAATGTGCTGGCCAAATACCTCCCGGCCCTCAGGCAGGTCAATGGCACCGATTCCCATGCCGGACTGGACCCCAACTTCACCCGTGACTGGAAAACCGCTGCCCAGGATCCGCTGTTCCAGCAGGCCCAGGATGGCATTCGTGACCAGATCTACTTCAATCCTGCCGTACAGCAGGCCAAAGCAGACGGTCTGCGGGCCCTGGGGCAATTCATCTACTACGATGCCATCGTGATGCACGGACCCGGAGAAGATTCGGTGAGCTTCGGGGGCATTCGCAAAACCGCCATGGGCAAGGCCAGAACCCCCGCACAGGGCGGCAGTGAAGTCACTTACCTGCATGCCTTCCTGGATGCCCGGGTCGCCGCCATGAAAACCGAAGCTGCCCACGAGGACACCTCACGGGTGGACACCGCCCAGCGGGTGTTTCTGAACAATGGCAACCTGGACCTCAACACCCCCCTGACCTGGCAGGTGTACGGAGACACCTACACCATCCAGTGATCTTCAACAGGTCCTGAAAAACGCTTGAATTCCAGCAAAGTGTTCAGTTTATGTAACAAGACATCCTGTTTCATCTTGCTGACAGCAAGCGCAGGGTCTAAAATCAGGACAGGCATCAAGCCTGTAGACCCACAAGATTGGGTCCTGTAGGAGACTGACCAATATCAGTCTCCTCTTTTTGTTTTGCTCCTTACTGCGTTGATCAGTGAAATGGAAGGATTCGGTTGAATCCTTCCATTTCAAAAAATACCGTTCAGAGATCAAACCTCTTATTCTTCTGTCAAAGGCTCTAAAACCCTGACCTCAACGTGCAGGTTCCACCTTGAAATGTTGCTGCAACACCTTCAGAAAAGCACTGGCCTGCTGGAGATCGCCTTCAAAGGAAACCTCAAAAGTCATCACCTTGCTGACCCCAAACCAGGAACTGCGGGTCTGGTCCTGCACACTGACCTGATGACCAGTCAGCACCTCAATCCAGGACCCCAGCGCCTCCGGGGTCCACTTGCTGTTTCCTGCCCGTGAAATCAGTGTGAACCGATGAACGCCCAGCATCATGCCCTCAAGTCTGCCAGAATTGCATGATGTTCAGGTGAAGTCGTCTGGTTTCTGAAACACCCAGGGATTTTACGGATCACAACCAGGGCAAATCCTCTTCTTTTTTCTCAGGGCAAACCACCAGGACACCTGCTGTTCTCTGAACAACACCAACTGAAGCCCAGCCATGCCAAAAATCCAGCACTGTCTAAGCAGACTGGGCATCTCCGGATCATTTCATCTTGCACACTGAAGCCATGAACCTGTGGCCTGAACCTGCCCAGCCCTTGGATGCTCCCGAATTGCTGGCCCTGCAACGCCTGTGTTTTCAATCGGAGTCGGATCTGCTGGGCGGCCTGCCCATCCCACCCCTCATGCAGAGCCTGGAAAGCCTGCAAACAGACCTGCAACAGCAAACTGTGCTGGTGCTGCGTTCAGGAGACCAGCTCATTGGTTCTGTGCGGGCACATCAGCAAAATCACACCTGCCATGTGGGCAGACTGATGGTGCATCCTTCGCATCAAGGTAAAGGTCTGGGCCAGCTTCTGATGCAGCACATTGAGGAAAAATTTGCAGGTGTTCAGCGTTATGAACTGTTCACCGCAAAGGTCAGTGTGGGCAACATCCGGCTGTACCAGAAACTGGGCTACCAGATTTTCCTGGAACGGGAAACGCCGCAAGCAGTCTGTCTGGTGTATCTGGAAAAGCACAACAAAAAGCACAACCCATAACAACACGGGTTGTGCTCTGGACTTCCTATTTTTGATGCTCAGGCTTTATTTGCGGCCCAGTTGATCGTCCCGCAGGGTGGTTTGACGGGCTTTTTCTTCCTCTTCGGTCAGGCGGGTGCCTTCCGGGAGTCCTGCAGAAGCAGTGCGGTCTGCGCGCACATCCACATCCCCGGTCTTGTTGACCTCCAGCACCTCTTTGCCCACGGTTTCGGTGAAGGTCTGGCGTTCGGTCTCGGTGCGTTTGCCCACCTCGACTTCTTCGGTCACGTAAGCGCGTTTCTCGACATCGGCACGCTCGGCTTCCAGGTCCACCCGGATGGTCTGGCGGTCTGCGCCCAGTTGCACATCCCCTTCCACAGGACGTTCTCCGGTCACTTTGTGGCGTTCAATCACCACTTCTTCGCGTTCCAGCTCCACATTGACGTTCTCGGTGCGGGTTTCCACGCGTTTGCCCACTTCCACACTGCCTGCCACATAACGCTCTTTGTCCACAAACAGGCGTTCTTCCAGCAGTTGCAGGCGGGTGGGGCTGTTGTAAAGGCCCTCTCTGTTGTAAAGACCTTCGCGGGTTTCCCCTCTGAAAGCGGTGTTTTCGGTGGCAGCATGGGCATGGTTGCCAGGGTGCAGCCAGGTGCTTTCATCTGCAAGCTGGGAATCGTAGGTGAATTCCTGACCGGGGGTGTAAGCCCTCAGGTTGCTGACCTGTTCGCGGTTGAGGGTGTCAAAGTACACCCCATCGTCCTCAATGCGTGCGAGTCCGACCGGAATGGCCACAATTTTGTTGCTGGCCCAGTTGCCCACGTCCACCAGCAGGTAACGGATGCGGCCATTTTCCTGGGCGAGGGCCTGATGGACGGTCCCCACCTTTTCATTGCCCAGGCCGTAAACGGTCTGGCCCACAGGATTGTAGACCCCGGCGATGTCGTGGCGGTGCGTGTTCACCAGCTCATCCAGCGGGAACAGGCGAGGGCGGCCTTTCTGCTGATCGGTGGTGCCAGCAGTCCAGCTGTCCGGGGCATGCCCGGCTGAACGGTCCACGGTGTTTTCGGTACGCATGGGGGTGTCGGTGCGACCAGAGAGGCTGGAAGCCAGGCTGCCCTGACCAGAAACGCCCTGCAATCCCTCCCCTTTCACATCGCCTCCGTGGTTGCGCAGGATGCTGCTGACTTCCTCGCGGTTCTGGTTTTCGGGCACATTCACAGCCAACAGCACGCCACCATCGTTGAGGGAGCGTTCGTAGTATTCGGCTTCGGTGCGATCATAACCAGCGTCTGCAAGGGAGCCCGCGAGGGTTCCAGTGACGCCACCCACCACAGCTCCGGCGACGGCTCCACCTGCGGCTGCGCCCAGTGAGGAGGCCAAAAAGCCTGCGGTAATGAAGGGTCCCACGCCGGGAATCAACGCTGCAGCCAGACCAAACAGTGCGCCTGCACTGGCCCCCACGGCCAGACCGCGGGCTGCCCCTTTGCCATCTTCATGGTTGGGGTGGTCGACAAGACCATCGGTGACGGTGCCATCGGCCTGACGCGCAATGAAAGAAAGATCAGTGTCTGCAATGCCTCTGGATTTCAATTCATTGACGGCATCCTGGGCTTGCTGTTGGCTGGGAAATACGGCAGAGATACGATAACTCATGATGTTCCTCCTTGATCCCGCTTGACAGGGGATCTGTTTCAGTGATGTGACCACTACAAAATAGGGCATTTCCCTGCCTGCGACTGAGCGAAATGTTCCTTTATTGGTTTCTCAAATTTATCTGACGTTTCAAATGAGGCATTCAAATCACCATGCTTCATTTCCGCCGGTGCTTATTAAAATCAGCGGCTTTTCATCAATGACACACGCTCTCAGTTTAATTTCAGCTGTTCACCTCAGTGAAAACAAGTCAAAATGGGGTTTCAGACAGGGTTTTTCAGAAACCATCTGAGCATCCCAGCTCAGAAGTGCTGCTTGCCTCTCATGGAAGGGACCCAGCCCGGCCATAAGCACAACAAAACCAAAAAAGAAGGAGGCACATCATGGCCTCCTTCTGATCAGAGCAGTTTCCATTCAACCTGTTTCAAGCACCTGCACCCAGGCCCAGACCCTCAAGCCGAGACCCTCAGGCAGAATGCCTGCGCAACTGCTTTTTCACCACCCTTGTAAGTCCCAGGGCAGCCGCCACCGGGAAGGTCAAAATGGTGAGCAGCACTCCGCCAATCAGTCCAGCCACACCGCTCATCAGTTGCATGATCAGGGCAGTGGCGGGACGCTCAGGAATCACCACAGGTTTCTCAGGGGTCTGCTGGGCTTTTTCTGCGGTCTGTTCAGCGCTCAGTCCAGGCTGCTGGGCTTTGTTTCTGGCAGCTTCTCTGGCGGCCAGGGTCCCGTAACGGTGGCTGTAGGCCCAGGTGACCTCTGCTCCAAAGAAGAACATCTGTCCGCTCAGGTACACCCACAAAATGAACACCACCAGGGTTCCGGCTGCACCAAAACTTCCGGCAGGAGAAAAGTGGGCCAGGTACAGACCAATCAGGTATTGCCCAATGACAAACAGCACGGCTGTGGTGAGCGCTCCGAATTGCACATCCTTCCAGTCCAGTTTG
Source organism: Deinococcus roseus (assembly GCF_014646895.1). Taxonomy (NCBI): domain Bacteria; kingdom Thermotogati; phylum Deinococcota; class Deinococci; order Deinococcales; family Deinococcaceae; genus Deinococcus; species Deinococcus roseus. The sequence continues at coordinate 155,741 of NZ_BMOD01000003.1, read as the reverse complement.
ACCGCAGGCAGGAAACGGTACAGCAACATGAAAAGCCCGGTGAAAATGCCGATGCTGAGCAGAAAACTGAAGAATTTCAGCAGCAGGTTCAGGCCCACCGCGCCCCCGAACAGGTTTTCGGCCTGCACCGACAGGTAAACGTTGAGGCCCAGAAAAGCCACGATCACCACGCCCAGCACAATGGTGAGCAGCGCAGCCATCAGACGGGACACCACCATGCGTACAATTCCGGTTTTCTCGGGCTGGATTTCCCAGATTCTGTTGATCATTTCTTTGAGCTGCACAAACAAACTGGAAGAGGTCCAGACCAGCAGCAGGGAACCAAACAACGTGGCTCCTGTTCCAGATTTCTGGGTGCTGTTTAAAAAATCGTTGAGGCCATCCAGCGAAGCTGAACCAAACTGCGAGACCACCTGACGCTGGATGCTGGATTCGATGTCGGTGCGGTTCAGGAAGAGGCCTGCAATGCCCACCGCCAGCAGCAACAGCGGACCAATGGTGAAAATGGTGCGGTACGCCAGGGCAGCGGCCATGGTGGGGACATCGTCTGCCTTGAAGGCCTGAAACGCATCTTTAAACACCGGAAGGATTTTCTGCAACCCCGATTTGTGGTGGGCCGCAGGATCTGCCTTGGGATTGGGTTTTTCTTCAGGATGTGCTGTGGGAACCGTCTGCTCGCTCATGGCCTGATTGTAAGAAGCACCCGCAGATGCGGAGGTAAGGATTCACACGGGTTTCAGGGTCCTGAGAATTGTTGAAAGAAATGCTCAATGTGGAAATGCGAACACTCCGGGCCGTGTTGGGCAGCGTCACACGGCCCGGACTGAACATCCTGAAACCTGTCTCAAGGCACTACAAAAAACCCTGCAAAAGACTGTTTCATTTGCAGCAGAATCCCCCTGCAAATCGACAGATGATGGCATACAACCCTGCACCTGGAAACTGTTTTCTGCAAAACAATTTTCTGCACAACAATGCCCAGAAACCGCCCAGAAACCTTGCAGGTTATGGAGGTACAGCATGCCCATCGAACCGAGAGACATGGAGAACACCACCGGAGGCACCCGTGACGGCAGCACCCCTGCCGGAGACCTGAGCATGCCAGACCACACCCCCGGTCTGGGGGACACAATTGGTGGTGCACCTGCTCCCCTTCCTGACACCCCGGATGTGCAAGGGGAACTGGAAGAAGAATCCCGCACAGGAAGACAGATTGAAGACACGTTCCAGCCTGGATCAGAGTAACTGGACCAGAGCAAACAGAACTCCATTCAGCGCAAACAATCAGTGCAAACAAATGGACGTTGCAACCAGAGGAGAAAATGAGGAACTGAAGCCAACTGTAACCGCTGGCTGAATGCGTCCTGAAGGAGAGCTTTCCTCTGGTTGCTGGAGTGAATACACTGGGGGTGTGATGGATCAGGCCAGGCTGGACAAAGATGTATGGACACTGCCCGCCCTGCGGGAGCTCAGCCAGGCAGTTCAGCAGGCCACTTCTGTTCAGGCGGCACTTTTTGAGTTGCATCAGGCGCTGGCCCAGCTGGAAGATCCTTTCTGGATGGTGCTTTTTTCAGAACAGCAGCAGATGCTGGCCAGCACGGGGAACCCTCCCTTTGCAGACCTCCCTTCTTTTGCCGAATGGTCTGACATGCCCGGCACCGAAACCTGTTTGCTGAAACCCCTGCAGCGCGAAAACGGGCTCTGGATGTCACGGCTGGAAAACGCAGTTCTGCTGGCAGGTGGCCCAGAGCGTCAAAGCTCAAGAGGAGCAGATTTGCTGGAAGTGTTGCTGCCTGCCCTTTCCAGGGCCGTGCGGTCCCTGTTCAAATCCTCCCGTTCCGGTCCACAGAATGACTCCACCCTGCGTTACACCTCTGCACTGCTGAAAATCTCCGAGGTGTTGCTGGAAGACCACCTTGAAGAAGAACTGCAGGAGGTGATCCTGCGCGAGAGCCAGCAGGTGATGGGGGCCATCACCTCTACCATTTTCATTCGCAAGGAACAGCAATATGGACTGGATGGACTGGAGGTGCTCTCCTGGCAGGATGCCAATCCAGCGGTGGCCAGCCAGATGCATTTCATCCCCCTGACTGCACACAACCCTGTGGCCGAGGTGGCCCGCACTGGTCAGCCCATGCTGGTCTCCAGCAAAAACGAACTGGTGGAGCGTTACCCTGGCCTGCTGCCTTTGAAAGAAGACATTCGCGGGTCTGTGGTGGTGCTGCTGCCCATCAGCATGGGAGAGCAGGTGATGGGGGTGCTGTACTTTGGTTTCGGGGAAAACCACCTGTTGACCGGGGAAGACCACAACCTGATGCGCAACATTGCCCGGCAGGTGGCCCAGACCCTGGAGCGCCAAAGGCTCCACCAGCAGCAAAACCATTTGATCCAGCAGCATCAGGAAACCGTGGCCCTGCTGCAGGCCATCATGTACAACGCACCCATCGGGCTGGCTTTTCTGGACAACCAGGCCACCTTCAAGATGGTCAACCAGACCATGGCCCAGATGCTCAACAGCACCGTTGAGGATTTCATCGGGTCCACGCCCCTCAACCGCTTCCCGGTGTTTGGGCAATTGATTGAACACCAGCTGCAGAGCGTGATCGCAACAGGCACGTCTGTGCTGAATCTGGAATACAGCATGCCAGAAGGCATGGGCAGGCCTGTGCAGGACTGGCTGGTGAATTACTTTCCGGTGCGCACCCCTGAAGGGCACGTGCTGGGGATCGGGGCCACCATTCAGGACATCACCCGACAGAAAACCTCTGAGCGCATCTTGCAAGAAAGCCAGCTGTTTCGGGACAAAATCATGCAGACCGCTCCGGTGGTGATCTACCTGATTGACCTGCACAAGCAGCACATCGTGTACTCCAACCAGCACATGGCCGAAGTGCTGGGTTACATCCCCGAGGAAATCGAAAGCATGTCCGTGCAGGACGTGCTGAATCTGGTGCACCAGGAAGACCTATCGGCCACCCAGCGGGTGCTGGAACGCATGGAACACCTTTCTGAAGGGGAGGTGCTGAGCCTGGAGGCCCGTTTCCGGCACAAGGACGGAAGCTGGCGCTGGTTTTTTGTGAAGTACACCGTGTTCTCCCGTTCTGACAACGCCCTGCTGGTGCTGGGTCTGGCCCTGGACATCACCGAACGCAGGCAGATCGAGCAGGCCCTCAACGAAAGCGAACAGCGCTTCCGGGCGGTGGTCAACAGCGTGCCCATCCTGATCTGGATGAGCGACCAGAGCAAGAACCGCACCTTCTTCAACAAAACCTGGCTGGAATTCACCGGACACACCTCTGGACAGAGCGCAGGTTATGGCTGGACCGAGCGGGTGCACCCGGAGGACATCGAGCATTACCTCACGGTGTACCACCAGAGCTTCCAGGAGCGTACAGAATTCCAGATTGAGTACCGCCTGAGGCGCTTTGATGGGCAATACCGCTGGATTCTGGCCCGTGGCGTGCCCCGGTTTTCTGCCCGAGGAAGCTTTCTGGGCTTCATCGGGGGATGCATCGAAATGCATGACCGCAAAATGGCCGAAGAAGCCCTGCAGGATCAGGAAATCCAGTTGCGTGAATTGATGAACGTGCAAAAACGCTTTGTGGCGGATGCTGCCCACGAACTCAGAACCCCCCTGACTGCCATTCAGGGCAACCTGGACATCCTGATCCGTCACCCACACATTCCCGAACGGGAAAAACGGGAAATCATCATGGATGTGCAGCGAGAAGGCACCAGGCTGGGACGGCTGGTCAACGACATGTTGCAACTCGCCCGCGGAGATTCCGGTCTGTCCATGCAGGAAGACGAAGTGGGTCTGCACGAAGTGCTGCGGTCTGCTTTTCGGGATGCAGAACGGCTTTCTCCTGACCACCGCCTGAGTCTGGGCAAGGTGGAGGAGGTCAACCTGTACGGAGACCGGGATCGCCTGAAACAGCTGCTGCTGATCCTGCTGGAAAATGCCATCAAGTACACCCCAAAAGGCGGGCACATCCGGGGATCGCTGGTCTGCAAAGAGCGACGGGCAGAATTGCGCATCTCAGACAGTGGCATTGGCATTTCCGAGGAAGACCTGCCCCGGGTGTTTGAGCGTTTCTACCGTGCAGACCGTTCCAGACAGCGCAGCGAAGACCCCGGCGGGACCGGTCTGGGCCTCCCCATCGCCAAATGGATTGTGGACCAGCACGGCGGTCAGATCTGGATTGAAAGCGAACTGGGGGTGGGCACCGAGGTGGTGGTCCAACTCATGGTGGACACTGTGCAAAATCCCTGACCAGGGTCAGAGCAGGGTTCAGGGCAGAACCATTCAGGCATTTCGCTGATGTTTTTCCAGCTCTCACAAATTGAGATTTCGTACAAAAGGCCCTGCTGGGGGCATTTATGCTTGGCTTAAATGCCCTGATCGAATGCATTGTCAAATGCATTCTGAAACCAGAACTTGCCTGCTCAGAAAGCCAGTCCGATTCAGCAAGCTGGTTCATCTGCGCTTTTGCAGGCTGCTTTTTCGCAAATCGACAGAGAACAAAATCCCCAGAACGGAATTCATAAAGGAGCTTTATGTCAGACCACAAACCATCAGATTTGCAACCAGCAGACCTGTCCCAGACCAGCCTCTCTGCAACCGACGAAACCCTGATCGTGACCCCTTCCCTGCGGCAAACCGCTTCCCAGCAAGAAGGCATGGCGCAGACCGGCAGCTTTCACAGCACCCTGGAACACACCCAGCAGACCCGAACCGCAGACCTCCAGCAAGACCCCGACAAAATTCTGGTGGGCACCCTGGAGTTGCGGGAAGAGGTGCCAGAAGTGCAGATCCTGCGGGAAAAGCTGGGGGCCATTTCGGTGCGCCGGGAACGTCGGGTGCGCGAGGAAACCATAACGGTGGATCTGGTGACCGAAGTGCTGGTCATTGAAACCACTGCTGGAACGCCCTCGGTGACGCTGCTGGGGGTGGAACTCCCGGTGGGCGAAGCCCTGGAACTGGAAATCTACCGGGAAGATGCCGAGATCAGCAAAAAAGTGGTGCGCTCCGAACACATCAAGGTCTTCAAAGATCGGGTGACGGAAACCATCAGCATCCCCACCGTGCTGGCCCGCGAAGAACTGGTGGTGGATGAACACCCTGCTGCAGAAACCACCCTGCCAGACCAGACCCACCGGGACAACAGCTGAAAATCCAGCCTCTTATCGGGCAGCAGGAAAAGCTGTGACATGCTCCCAGTCCATGGGTTGCCCATGGTTCATGCGGACCCGATAAAGGTCCATGACCATCCCAGATGCAGATCTGGGTGCAGGAACTTCGGGCAGCATGGAAAGGTCTGAGCTGTACTGGGTCATCTGCTTCAAGAGGGGAACCCCTGGTTGCCAGGGGTTGTTGGTGCGGTAACTGAACGGTTCTCCTGGCGTGAATTCACAGAACAGGGACACCAGAGACATGATGGTGGACCACACCTTGGTTTTCAGGTGCAGCAAATCCATGTTCTGCTCTCCAGTGGACATCAGGCTGCCGTCCCAGTGCAGGGTGCCATCTGCAAGCCAGCGTTGCTCTCCCAGGTGAAGGGGAACAGGTGGGAAATCCTGCAAACTGACCTGCAACCTCTGGATCAGGGTGCCGCAGGGCACACAGGGGCGAAAGAAGGATTTGATGGTGATCTGTGGCGGCATCAGCAGCACATCGGGTTGGTGCTGCATCCAGTGTTCCCGGAAAGCCATCACCTGCCGCTGGGTGTCTTCATCCAGCCGGAGCAAAATCGCATAAGTGATGTCCTGTTCCACAGTTTTCCTTTCAGCCCACAATGCGGTTGCGGCCTGCGTTTTTGGCCTGATAGAGGCATTCATCGGCCTGCATCAGGATCTGGTCGATGCTCTCCAGGTCTGTGCGGGCACAAATGCCAAAACTCATGGTGATGCTGCGGTTTTCCAGCAACCGTTGCCAGGGATAAGCATGCAACCTGTGCTGGATGCGTTCACAGGCCAGTCTGGCCCCCAATGCATCCGCACCAGACAGCAAAAGCACAAATTCCTCGCCTCCATAGCGGGCCACCAGATCGCTGGCCCTGCGTTCCTGCCTCAGGATTTCCGAGACGATTTTGAGCACCAGATCACCGGTTTTGTGGGAGTGGGTGTCGTTGATGCTCTTGAAGTGGTCGATGTCCATCAGCACCACACTGAAATCCTCTCCGGTGCGCCTGATCCGTGCGTGTTCCCGCTCAAAATGCGCAAAGAACAGGCGGCGGTTGGGAAGCCCGGTCAGGGGATCTGTGTTGGCCAGCCGCTCGAATTCCTCGGATTGCTTTTCCAGACGTTCATAAAGCATCTGGCGTTCTTCGCTGAGGTCGTAGAGTTTCTGATAGGCCCCCTCAAGTTCCAGCCGCATGGACTTCTGGAAATCAAAATTCTGCTGGTTCTGGCGCACCTCGGTGTGCAGCAGCAGGGGTTCATGGTCATGCTGGGGATCCGCGGAGAATTCCAGTTCCAGACGGGCATATTCCAGCAGGTGCCGGGCAGCTTCTTTGCGGGGCATCCCTTTCAATCCAGTCAGCATGTAATGGGCCTGCCGGGTGAACCGGGGCAGGCCCAGCTGTCTGGAAAGTTCGATCACCTGCTCCAGGGTGGTCCGTGCCTCCTGGGGGCGGGGAATGCTTTGCAAGGCCCAGGCCATGTTGATGAGCTGTTGAATCTGGCCCGTCTGGTCTCCCATCTCCGTGAACAGCCGATGGTTTTCCTGGTAGGCCAGCAGGGCTTCCCGGAATCGCTCAATCCAGGTGTAGACCCCGCCCACCCCGTTCAGCAAATCCACCCTCTGCTGGATGGGGGCCTCTGCAGGCAGCACCTGCAAACCCAGCTGAAACAGCTTCAGCCCTTCAGGGTACCGTTTAAGGGCACACATCACATTTCCCAGGTCCTTGTAGAGCAGGGCTTCCTGAGAGCCATCCAGCTGGACATGCAAAGGAAGATCTTGCAGAAAAGCTTCCAGTGAGGTGTCCAGAATCTGGGTGGCAGACACATCCAGCAACAGGGCATGGTCCAGCACCTGCTCTGCTTGCAAACGGGTCAGCAGGTGCCACTGGGTGGTGCGGGCTTCCTCGAAGCGCTTCAGGCCCTGCAGCACTTCGATGCTCTGGCGCAGGAGGTGCTGTTGCTGTTCCCACAACCCTGCAGCTTTCGCTTGCTGGGTGGCCTGCTGCAAGACCACCAGGGCCTCCTCACTTCGGAGGTGCTGGTGCAGCAGAGAAGCCTGCAAGAGGCGCAGTTCAAGCTGTTGGGACAGCCCTGCCTGCGGGTTCAGGGTTTGCAGATGTGTGGTCAGCACCTCCAGAGCGGCCTGCAGGTTGCTCACCTTCAGCAACATGGACAGCCGATGGTGGAAGTCAGAGAAATCGTCTGGAAGGGGAAACGCCTGCGCATCGCCAGTCATGGGGGGTTGGTTTCAGTGTACCAGCAAGAAACAGCCAGAACAGGTCAGGCAGAAAAACACCTGACCTGTTGGTCCTGGGAGGTTCAACCTGAGAAATGCAGCCTGAACCTTCAGGTGATGGAGCGCCGGAGTTCAGGGGCCGGAGCGTCCGGGAACAGCCTGGAGGCATTGAGTTTGAGCAGGAGTTGCATCGGCAACCAGAACTCCTGTCTGCGGTCTTCGGTGACCACCTGAACATACCCTCCATCGGTGCGTTGCACCGTGCCCTGAATGTAGTCAGGGCACATGACCAGGGTTCCTGCCGGGATGAACAAATCACTCAACATGGTTTCTCCTTCAGCCAGAGCGGGCTCTGGGGACCAGTGGGGTGGGGGCCTTCCGCAAACCCGGTGGGTTGTGGAGGGGAAGAAAGAATCAGGTGACGGAAGGCATCCTGGCGAAGCGGGATTGTGGTGGGGTTGCTGACCTGTTGCCCGGCTTCCTGTGATGTTGTGGTTTCTCCATTGTACTGGAAACGGACCACAAAGCTGAAAGCAGGACCACAAAACACGCTGCCAGAAGTCTTCTCTGCCCCTGTGGATGGCGCTGGTTTCTGGAAACCTTCCCGGTTTTCAGAAACCACAGAAGCTGCTGGGAGGATGGATCTGCGAAGCCCTGGGTTTCTGGCTGTTCTGATCAGCATGTTTTTTGAGGCTCCGCTCTTACAGCATGCAACCTGGGGTCTTAAAAGACTCTTACATTGGGAGCAAAAAAGCCTTTTTCCGAAAGCGCTTCAAGTGAAGGGGTTCAGGCCTTCTTTCACTTTTGCACTGCTGGCCCCAGCATGCGGTAATCGATGGTGCGAAACCCATTGCGTTCATAGACCCGCACAGCTGCAGCGTTGGCCGCTGTCACGTACACCACCCGACCCGCGACTTCTTTTTCTGCAAACCACTCCAGCAGGCTGGCAATCAGCGGATCTGGCACCCCCAGTCCCCGGCTCTCTGCATCCACATAAAGCCAGGACAGTTGCCCAAGGGGCACCCCCAGATAGGGATCCTGCCGGATGGCTCCCTGAATGATGCCCAGCGGCTTCTCTCCATACACCCGCACAAACTGCTGGGGGTCTTCAGAGGCCTTCAACAGATCCTGCCATTGCTGCGTGGCCACCTCTGCAGGGTTGCTCTGGGCGGCTGTCTGGTAGGCTTCTTCCCAGTACGCGATGTGTTGCCTGATGTACACTTCCAGCCAGTTCTGAACGACACTCTGGTCTTGTGCAGTGAGGGGTCTGAGCATGAGGCATCATAACGCCAAAACCAGCAACCCACTTGAATACAGGCTGCTGGTTTTCAGATCACAGGGTTTACTGCGTTTATCCGTGAAACAGAAGGATTCTTCCGAATCCTCCTGTTTCAAACAACACGAACCCACGAAACAACCTCTTATTCTGTCAACTGCTTTAGACGCTGTTTTTGTTGCTGAGAATCACTTTGAAGGTGAGGGTTTGCTCTCCCCTTTTGACTTTCAGCGTGACCTGGTCTCCAGCTTTCTTGCTGCGCAACACGGCAATCAAATCGTCTGAGTTGCGCACGGTTTTGCCTTCTGCAGCCACAATCACATCAGCACTGCTGATCTGCTGGCGCACCCGGCCTGAATCATCGCGGAATTCGCTGACTTCAGGGTCTTTGAAGCCTGCTTTCTGGGCCCCCAGACCGGGCCGGACTTCCGTCACCAGGGCACCTTCGGTGTTCAGGTAATCCTGGGCATCGGCAATGCTCACACCGATGATGGGAACAGAGCGCTTGAAGCCTGCCTGCAGGTCTTTCACAATCTGGCTGCTGGTGGTGACAGACACGAAGTAACTGCTGAAGTGTCCACCTCCACTGCTGATGGCGGTGCTGACGCCCACCACTTCACCCTGATTGTTGAGCACCGGACCGCCCGAATCTCCGGGGGCCAGGGGCATGCTGGAGGCCACCATGCTGGAGGGGAAAGAAGCGCTCAGGCTGGCCCCAAGCCGGGTCACCTTGCCTGCCCGTCCGCCTTCAAAAGCGCCTCTGGAGTTGCCAATGGCGACCACACCATCCCCCACTTTGGGTGCAGAGGAGGCCAGTTTCAGGGGAGTGAAGTTGCTGCCTTTGACTTTCAGGATGGCCAGGTCACGGATTTCGTCGTAGCCCACCAATGTGGCAGGGTGGTCCTTGCCGTCCGAGGTGGTCACACTGAGGGGTTCATTGGTGTCTCCGAGGGCCACATGGGCTGCAGTCAGAACATAACCGTCAGAGGTGAGGAAAAAACCACTGCCCAGACCAGAACGCCCGATGTTGACGCGCACCGCACCGGGAATGGATTTCTGGTACACCTCTTCCAGGGTGTTGCTGGCCACATTGCTTTGCTGGTCTTCCCAGGGGCTCAGGGCCGTGTCATCAGAAGGTTGAGGATCCCTGAAAGGAGACTCAAAATCCCGGGGCTGAACGCGTTGGCTTTCCATCCAGGGCTGGGTGTTCTGGGGCTGGGTGTTCTGGGAAATCTGAGGCTGCACCTGCAGGGGGTTGTGGGAGGACAGGTGAGGAATGGCCGCCAGGGCCAGGGTGACAGGAATCAATAAAAGGGGGAGCCTGCGCACAAAACTTCTCCTTTCGAGAACACAACAAAAGCACCGGGAAAGAGGGCTGGATGGACAAGGTGGATGCAAAGAGACCAGCCGCTCTGAAAAAAGCAAGTGAAAGTGTTTCCCAGCCACCAGAAGAAGCTTCTTCTGGTGCTTGACCAAGTATGCCCGCAGGCAGTTAAACGGCAGTTATCGTCTTCATAACTTCTCCATAACCCCTGTGCAGTAAAATGCGTGCATCAGATGGGTTTTCTCATGGCCATCACAGAGAAAACCCAGAAAGAGTGAACCCTTGCGCCTGCTTCTGGTTGAAGATGAATTCAGCATTGCCCGCCCCCTGATCCGTGCCCTGGAAGCCCAGGGCCATCTGGTCAAGCATGGCCCGGACCTTAAAACCGCTCGCCAGTTGTTGCTGGAATTCGAGCCGGATTTGATGCTGCTGGATGTGCGCCTGCCCGAAAGCCCGGATGGGGGGTTCATCCTGGCCCGCGAAGCCCGCAAAGCCGGATACACAGGTCCCATCCTGTTCATGACTGCGCGGGATGCACTGGAAGACCGGGTGATGGGCCTGGATGAAGGCGGAGACGATTATGTGGTCAAACCCTTCGAGTTGCCAGAGTTGCTGGCGCGCGTGCGGGCGTTGCTGCGGCGCGTGCATGAGGTGCGCACCAGCGTGATCCAGCAAGGGGGGCTGGAAATGGACCTGGGCAAACGCAGCGTGCGCTGGCAGGGCACCCTGGTGGAACTGTCCAGCCGGGAATACGCTTTGCTGGAACGCTTCATGATGTCTCCTTCCCGGGTGTACCGTTCTGAAGAACTGGTGGATCTGGTGTGGGGAGATGAAGCCTCCGATCCGGGCGTGGTGAAAGTGTACGTGCATCATTTGCGCAGCAAACTGGCCCCCCAGGTGGTCAAAACCGTTTCTGGAGGGTACCGTCTGGGGCTGGAGGAAGCGTGACCCTGCGGCAGCGTCTGGCGGCGTTCATTGCCGTCACCACCCTGGTGGCCCTGATCGTGCAGGGCACGCTGGGTTACCTGAGTTTTCAGCATCAGGTGAATTCCAGCCTGGACCGGGAACTCAGCAGCTATGTGGAACGCCTGATCGGTGTGATGCGCAAACGGCCCCTCAGCAGCAACCCGCACGATTACGCGGGCCTCAATGCGGGGTTTGAGGGTTACGTGACCCGGGTGCGTCTGGTGCACGAGGGAGAGGTGATCTGGCAGAATGGAGACTTCCCACAGGACATCCCACTGCCTGCTCTGGATCCACAGGTGTATCAGGCCTGGCAAACCCTGGGCTTTCCCAGAGGCACGGCCATGGTGTCTCTGGGAAGCAACAAGAACCAGGGAAACTGGCGCACCGGAAGCTGGGTGATCATTCCTCCAGCGGGAAGCAGCCCGGATTTTTTTGTGCAGGGCACCATCCGAGAACTGCATTCCAGTCTGGTGAATTACCAGCAGACCATGCTGCTGACCACCTTGATTGTGACGTTTGTGGGGGCCATCCTTGCCCTTTTGCTCAGCCGTCCGGCCCTGAAACCCCTGCAGCACCTGCTGGACACCACCAAAGAAGTGGCCCATTCGGGCAACCTTTCTCTGAGGGTGCCGCAGGATGGCGGCGGAGAACTGGGGGAACTCAGCGAAACCTTCAACCACATGCTGGACAGGCTCTCTGACTTTCGCAAACGGGAAACCGAATTCACCCGCAATGCCTCCCACGAACTGCGCACCCCCCTGACCGCCATGAAACTGCATCTGGGCAACTGGAAAGCCGGTTATGCCACCCCTGAGGAAACCCTGGAAACCGTGGCAGAAGAAGTGGACCGCATGACGCGCCTCAGTGAATCTTTGCTGACCCTGGCCCGTGAGGGACGCACCCACAAGACCCACTTCGATTTTGCAGAACTGGTGCGCGAAAATGCAGAAAGCAAAGGGGTGCCTTACTCAGGTCCTGAGCACCTGACCCTTTGTGGTGATCCGCTGCTGTTGCGCCAGGCCCTTCTGAACCTGTTCAACAATGCCCACAACCATGCACCAGAGGCACAGGTGCAGGTGTCCCTGTGCACAAAGCAGCAAGAGGAACAGGATTATGCCATTCTGCAAGTCTCAGACACTGGCCCAGGCATGTCCGAAGAAACCCGTGCAAAGGCCACCGAGACGTTCTTTCGGGCACCCGGGACCCGTGCTCCGGGCAGCGGTCTGGGCCTCAGCGTGGTGGCCCAGGTGGCCCAGGTCCATGAAGGCCAGGTGGAGCTCAAAGAAAACCATCCGAGTGGGCTGATCGTGGAATTGTGGGTGAAAATCAGCACCTGAATGTTCTGCTGCAAATCCAGCGGGGACAATTGTCTTTTGTCTTTTTTTGAACATGTTCAATACTGAGGCTGGAGGTCACCATGCAAGTGCCCACGATTTCAGTGCCCACGATTTCACTGCCCCCTTTTCAAATGCCCGCCATTCAGGGAACCCTTCGCAGGCGCATTCTTGCCAATTATCTGGTGGAACCCCAGGTCATGCAGCGGTACCTTCCCCCTCCCTTTCAATTGAAACTTCACCAGGGCTTTGCTGTTGCAGGTCTCTGCCTGATCCGTCTGGAACATGTTCGTCCCAGGGGCATCCCAGAATTCATCGGACTGAGCAGTGAAAATGCTGCCCACAGGGTTGCGGTCACCTTTCAGGAAAATGGAGTGCAGAAAGAAGGGGTGTTCATCTGGCGCAGGGACACCAACTCCCAGGTGCATGAATGGCTGGGCGGGCACCTGTTCCCTGGAGATTACCAGCACGCCACCTTCGAGGTGCAGGACCAGGACCCCAGCATTGCTTTAAACATCCTTTCTCAGGACCAGCAGGTCAAAATCTTTCTGAAAGGACAGGTGCAAACCCATCTGCCAGAGACCTCGGTGTTTGCAGACCTGCAAACCTCTTCGGCTTTTTTTGAAGCAGGATCGGTGGGCTATTCCCCGGACCGCCAGGGGCAGAAACTGGACGCCATGGAACTGAAAACCAGAGGCTGGGAGGTGCATCCTCTGGGGATTGAACACATCAGGTCCAGTTTCTTTGACAACCAGGATCTTTTTCCAGCAGGGAGCATCCGGTTTGACCACGCCCTGATCATGCGCGACCTTGAGCACGAATGGCATGGGGCCGGAGAACTGCGGGTTTAAACCTGCACCAGCAACATCAATCCTGCTCTTGCTGAACCCTGAAATTTTATGGGCGTCAAAAGTGATCTGGATTCAAGGTGATGGTACAGATGCATGAAGGTTGTATGCTCTTGAGAAAGAAGCTTCTGGGCCTTCAGATTGAAGCTTTCTTCTCATGGTCTGATTGCTTCAATCGCTGAGGATGCTGCTCAAAACCCTTGATCTCATAAGATGTACCAGAGGGAGCATGAAACAGAAAGACAAATGGTTCATAAAAATAATGTGGCATATTCCATTATTGATTGGAATCTCTTATTTCATCAGCTGTAAATCTTTTCAACCATCCTTTATCTACTATGATCCTCTGGTGATTTTATGGGCTTTGATCTTTTCTTCGCCAACGCTGTACTATTGGTTCAGAAACCAGTAGAACATTCTTACCCCTGCAATTCCACCTGAAAAACCGCTCCTGAGCCGTGCTGGTTCCAGGCCCGCACGCTGCCTCCATGCAGTTCTGTCAGGGTGCGCACGATGGCGAGGCCCAGCCCGGTGCCCCCGGTTTCACGGGTGCGTGAACCATCTGCCCGGTAAAAGCGTTCAAAGATGTGGGGCAAAGCATGTTCAGGAATGCCATTTCCAGTGTCTTGCACGCGAATGGTGACCCGTTGCTGGATGCGTTCCACAGCCACATGAATCTGGCCCTGGGGTGGGGTGTACCGCACGGCATTTTCCAGCAGGTTGCTGATCACCTGGGCCAGACGATCCGGGTCTCCCGGAATCAGGATGGTGTCGTCGCTGCTGTTCATCTGAACCTGCACCTTCTGGCGGTAGGCCACGGTCTGGTACTCGCTGACCACGTTTTCCACCAGGGCAGCAATGTCCACCACCTGGGTGCTGAGGTCCAGTTTGCCTGCATCTGCCAGGGACAGGGTGCGCAAATCGTCCACCAGACGGCTGAGCAAAGCCGTCTGGACCTGCAGCCTCTGCACAGCATTCTGGTCCAGAGGAACGATGCCGTCTTCCAGGGCGTCCAGTTTGGCTTTCATCACCGCAATGGGGGTGCGCAGCTCATGGGCGATGTCTGCAATCATGTGCTTGCGTTCCTGCTCCTGGCGCTGCAGGGTTTCGGCCATCAGGTTGAAGTGCTGGGTCAGATGAAACACCTCATCCTGTCTGGCGGCAGGGGCATTGCTGGGCATCTCCACACGGGTGCTCAGGTCTCCCACACTGACCTGCGCTGCAGCATGGGCAATGGCCTCCAGGGGTCTGGCCAGCCTTCTGGAGAAGAAAACCGCCAGGGCAGCCCCGATCAGGCAGCCCAGCAAGGTGGACACCAGCAGTGAGTTCTGCAGGTCGTCCCTCAGGCGCAGTCCACGGGGCACCTTGACCATGCGGGGCTGCTCTGGGAGTGGAGAAATGGTCAGGGGGGGCGTGGTGACCACCTGAATGGTGAAATCCTGCACATTGGGCACTGCAGGTCCGATTTTGCTGTCTTTGTATTCCCTGCTGTCCTGCTCCCAGCGCTGCTGCAACACCTGTTTGAGGTTGGGGGGCAGGTTCTCAAAACGCTGCCAGGACTGGTACTGCATGAACCCCACGGTGATCAGGTTGGTGAGGATCACCACCGCCAGGGTCATCAGGCTCAGGCGGCCCGCAATGCTGTAAATGGAAGGCCTGCTTAATTTTCGAGCCACAACCGGTACCCCACTCCCCGCACAGTTTCCAGCATGCCCACGGCACCTGCAAGTTCCAGTTTACGCCTGAGGTTCTTCAGGTGGGTGTCCACCACCCGTTCCAGAGCGTCCGAATTGGGCAAGGAGGCTTCCAGCAGTTCCACCCTTGAGCAGGCCCGTCCAGGGTGTCTGGCCAGGTACTCCAGCAGCCTGAACTCTGCCGGGGTGAGGTCCAGCCTGTGCGGTCCCACCCGGGCCAGCATGGCATTGGAATCCACCTCCAGCTCCCCAATGCGCACAATGGTCTGGGTTTGCTGCTGGGTGCGCCTGAGCACCGCTTTCACACGGGCCACCACTTCGCGCGGCGAGAACGGCTTGACCACATAATCGTCTGCCCCGAGTTCCAGACCCAGCAGTTTGTCCAGGTCCTCGGCCCGCGCCGTCACCATGATCACCGGGGTGAGGTGCTTCTGCCTGATGTTTTTCAGCACATCAAAACCACTCAGTTTGGGCAACTGGATGTCCAGCAGCACCAGGTCAGGCTGGGCAGCCCGGAACAGATCCAGGGCACGTTCTCCGTCCAGGGCGTGTTCGGTGCGGTAGCCATCCCGCCGCAGGTAGGCTTCCATGAGTTCCAGCATTTCGGGCTCATCTTCCACCACCAGGATCAGGGGGCTTGTTTTGGGGATCGTCTGCACCCCTGTATTGTGCAGCAGGGTTGTGAAGAACTGAAAAGGTTTATATGGAGATTTAATGGAGATGCCGCAAGAGGGTGGTTCCTCTGTGGGAATCTGGTGTAACGGAAGCAGGCCAAAAGTGATTTCAAACGGACTTGCAGGTTGTTTTTTCTGCAGGTCCATCCCATCATGAAAAAGACCCATGGCCCTCACCTCTTCCCACCTTCAGTTGATCCGGCAAACCTTTCATGACCTGATTCCCCAGGATCCCGAAATGGAGGTGTTTTTCGGAGATGTGTTTTACAGGCGGCTGTTCTCTCAGCATCCAGAATTGCAGCCCCTGTTTCACACCCAGCTGGCAGAGCAGGCCCACCGTCTGGTGACCATGCTGCGCTGGATGGTGGACCACATCAGTGAACCCGCAACTTTTGCAGCGCAGGTGCATGCCCTGGGAGAACGCCACCTCAAATATGGCGTGAAACCTGAACACTACGATCAGGTCGGTGAGGCCCTGATCTGGGTTTTGCAGGAAACACTGGGAGAGGACTTTACCCCTGCCGCCAGGGAAGCCTGGACCGAAACTTTTGGCCTGATTGCCAGCACCATGCGGGGTCTGGCATGACCCTGAGGGTGCAACTGCTGGGAGGCTTCAGGGTGTGGTCCGGGACTTCTGCCCTGCCCGAAAAAACCCTGAGCCGCAAAAAGGTGCGTTCGGTGTTCAAGATGCTGGCCCTGCATCCAGCCCACCGTCTGCTGAAAGATGCTCTGATTGAGGAGTTGTGGGCAGACCTGGAGCCCGAACAGGGCGCAGCCCAGCTTTACAACGCCCTTTACAACCTCAGGAAGGCCTTTCAGCCGTTTTCAGGCATCGAGGTGGGCCTTTCCAGAGGGGAAATTGTCTTGCAGGCCGAGGGTGGGGTGGTGGTGGATGCGCTGGACTTCGAGAAGTTCACCCTGACGGCCCTGAAATCCCGGGCTTTCACCGAACTGCTGGACGCCCTGAACCTGTGGACCGGGGAATTCAGCCCGGAAGACCTCTACGACGACTGGAGCGAGCCTTACCGCATGCGCTTTTCAGAGTTGAGGCTGCAACTGTTGCTGGTGCTGGGAGAAGAAGCCCTGGGACGGGGAAACCTGGAACAGGCCCAGCAGGCCTTTTCCACTGTGCTGGAAGTCTTTCCGGCCAGCGAGGGTGCCCACGTGGGCCTGATGCGCCTGAGTTGCCTGCTGAAGAACCGCGACCAGCTGGTGCGGCATTTCGAGCGTTACAGCGCCGCCACCTTTGAGGAGTTTGGAGAGGCTCCTCCTGCACATGTGCAGGACATTTTTGAGCAGTTGAAAACCACCCTGGAGCAGGAGCTGGAAAAAGAAATTACTGTGCTGCCTGCTTCTCCTTCGGTGACAGCAGTTTTGCCAGGAAGACAGGCAGAACTGGAACGCCTGCATGCCCTCTTTGCAGAAGGGGCCCGTCTGGTCACCATTCTGGGCATGGGAGGCCAGGGAAAAACCCGACTGGCCCGGGCTTTCTGTGAGCAACTGGCTGGACCACATTTGCTGGTTTCTGCAGAATCCTGCTTTGGCGTGCCAGACCTGCAAGACCGCCTGCGCCTGCAACTGCAGATCGGAGAAGAAAAAACCAGTGTTCTGGACGTGCTGGCCCTGCAAGGGGAAGTGCTGCTGGTGCTGGACAACCTGGAGCAGGTGCAGGGCATTGAGGACTGGGTGAATCTGGCCCTTACACGGGTTCACGGCCTGCGCATCCTCTGCACCTCCCGCAGGCCACTGCAGGTGGCTGAAGAACAGCTGCTGGAACTTTCGGGGCTGGATCCCGGCACAGCCATGCAACTCTTCTGTGCACTGGCCCTGAAATCCAATCCAGAATTCACCCTCACCCCTACAGATGAAACGGCTTTGCATGCCCTCTGCGTGCAGGTGGGCGGCTCTCCTCTGGCCCTGGAACTGGCTGCAGGATGGGTGCGCCTGATGACCGTCCCGGAGATTCTGGAAGAGGTGCAAGACAGCCTGGACTTTCTGGATGCAGGTCCTCAGAAGAACCTCTCGCAAGTGCTGATGAGCACCTGGGAACGGCTGGAAAGTGCCGAACAGGAAGCCCTCAAGGCACTCAGCACCTTCGCAGGCAGCTTCAATGTGCAGCAGGCCAAAAACACCTTTCAGATCCGGCCCCAGGTGCTCATCAAGCTCTCCCAGCTGGGACTGGTGCAGAAAAACGGTGCTCAGCTGAACCTGCACCCGCTCATCCGGCAAATGGCCCGCAGCCACCTGGAAGCAAACAGCCCACACTTGCTGCAGCATGCCCGCCACCATCTGGAACTGCTGAACCGCAACCACAGCATCCTCAATGGTGCAGACCGCCATGCTTACCACACCGCCCTGGAACACACCCGCCAGTTGATGCCAGAGGTCCTGCCCGCCATGCAAGAAGCCCTCAGAGGACAGCCTGAGCTGTTCCGGGACAGTTGCGTGGCTTTCAGTGAAGCCTGCCTGTTCTCTTTTTTGCTGCCTTCCGGTCTGGCCTTGCTGCAGCAAGGCCAGCTTCATGCAGACCCCAGTGTTCAGGACATGTCGCTACTGTGCCTGGCAGAAATTTACGTGTGGCAGGGAGAACTGGCTGCAGCGCTGGGCTGTCTGGAAAACTGCAACAGAAAAAATCTGGCCGAAGACCTGCATTACCGCTGGTTCCTGCACCGGGGTCTGGTGGCAGAACGCCAGGGTCAATTTCAGGACAGTGTGGGGTTCTTTCAGGCAGGTCTGGAGGTGGCCACCTTTGAACAGGCCTGTGCCCTGCTGCACATGCAACTTGGCGATGCCTGTGCAGCAAAGAGCCTCTTTGCAGAAGCCTCCGAAGCATACAACCGGGCAGGCCTTCTCAGCATCACCCAGAACAACCCCCGGCTGTATGCTTCACTGATCATGCGCCTGGGCACCCTGGCAGGCCGCACCGAACAGTGGGGCACTGCAGAAGAACGCTTTCTGCAAGCCATCCAGGTGTTCAGTGTGATGGAAGACACCGGCAACCTGAACCGGGCGGTCAACAACCTCAGTCTGGTTTACCTGAGCACCGGACGGTATCAGGAGGCCAGAGAGCACATCCAGCACAGCCTGATCCGGGCCCGGCTGTTTCGCAGTCCAGGCACCCTCACAGCCCTCCTGAACAACCTGAGTGTGGCCTGCCTTGCCAGCGGAGATTTGCAAACCGCACGGGAAAGCGCCCAGGAATCCCTGAAAATCTGCCGGGAAAGTGGGTTCAGCAGACGCGTTCCTTCCTGCCTGCTGCATCTGGGAGACATTCACCTGGCGGCCCGAGAATTTGAACTGGCCCACATGGTGTTCAAAGAGGCCCACGCCCTGTTTCAGGGCTGGAACCCGCTGAGCCAGCTGGACAATTTGTGCGGCCACAGCTGGGTGCTGGCAGAACTGGACAGGCATGAAGAAGCCCGTCTTTTGCTGCAAGAAGGTGAAGCCCTGCTGCAAAAACACCCTTCCCGAAGGCTGCGTTTTCATGCCACCCGGGCTTACCTTGAATGGAAAGCAGGCCACTCCTCAATTGCCAGGTCTCTGCTGATGTCTGCCCTGAATGCCTACGATCCCGTCAAAGACGAGCTGCACCTGGGATGGGTGTTGCCTTCACTGGAAACCCTGCAGGACGCAACTTTCACCCAGGAGCTCTGCAGTGCACTGGCCCAGTCCAACAGGGTGCACTGGCTGCACAAAACCTGGGCTGCACAACAGGACCTTCAAACCCCTGCTGGAACGGCAGCAGACAGCATTCGGGGCTTTCTGGGAAGGTCCGTTGTGCAGTGACTTCAATTAAACTCTGGGGTTCTGTGCATTTCAAGCTTGATGAATGACAGAAACCCTAAACATATTTTTCATTGGAGTTGTTGTTTTGTGATTTCGCTTTTCTGCTTTACCGTGCCATTTCATTTTGAAGCAATCAGATTCGTTCAGATTCATGATCCAGATGAGACAACATTAAATTGTTGACAACTTTCAATTCTGCATATCCCACAGATCCCTGCTGAGGTCCCTGTTTATCCTGAAGCCCAGGAGGTGCTTCATGCCCTGGAATGCTCAGGATTATCCTCAATCTTTGAAGAATTTCAATCCAGAAGTGCGCGAAAAGGCTGTGGAAATCGCCAACGCCCTGCTGCAAGAAGGCCACTCTGAAGGCAGTGCCATCGCCATTGCCACCGAAAAAGCCGAGGAATGGGCCAGAAAGCGTGACATCCCCATCAAGAAACCCAGTTGAAACCTTTCCGGGTGGTGATCCACCCGGTCGTTTTTTTGCATTGGATCCCCATGACCACCACAGACAACAAAACCCAACCAGCACGCAACAAAGAAAAAGCCACCAGCACCACGCTTTCCACCCCCAACAAGAAGTTTGATTACTCCCTGGATTACCCGAATCTGGACCTCAGAAAACACCCTGAGCTGTACCGGGTCGGGGTGGGGGAACAGGGTGTGTTGCTGGTGGAGCCCTACAAAAGCGAAATTTTGCCGCTCTGGCGTTTCAAAACCCCGGAAATTGCCACAGAGAGCAGTGAAAAAATTTACCAGTTGTTTTTGAATTACCTTGCTGAAAATGATTTTGTGGGGGCAGACATGGCCCGCAAATTTTTGCAGATGGGGTACACGCGTTCCAGACGGTACGCCAACCATGCCTCAGGACGCAAATACGATGCTGTGACGGGTGAAATGCTGCCTGTTCAGGAAGATCCCGTGAAAGCCCGATCGGCAGAGGTCTTCAAGGAAGCCTGGGATGAGGCCCGCAGGCATCCCAGGTACCAGCAGTTGTTGAAAGCACATCGGGAGAAGTACGGCTGAATGGGCTGATCCAGACACCATCAATGAACGGTGACTCCGGCTTCCAGACGGTAGGCGTTTTTGACCATGTCTTCTTCCAGGTGGTGGATCTGGCGGTGAATCTGCTCCATGCGGCTCCAGGTTTTCTCGATTTCCGGGTCTGTGATCTGCAGGGCTTTTAAAATCTGGGGCAAACGCTCCAGGGTGAAGTGGCTTTTTACGATCTCCTCGATGCGCTTGCGGGTGTAACGGTAAAAGGCCCGCAGGGTGCGCGTTGGCTCACCTGCCAGAGCTTGCAATTTGTTCCAGATTCCTTTTTTGCCTTCTGCAGAAAGCACTTCGGTCATGAAGACAGGCAGGTACAGCTGTTTGGAGCGCACAATCAGCTGGGTTTGCAACTGGTGATATTCCTGATAGAGCTTTTCATAGAGTTCGGCTTCTCTTTTTTTGACCACCCGCACATACATGGAGAAAGGGGATTGGAATTTGTGAATGCGGCGGGCAGAAAGCTGCATGATCTGGTAAGCCCGGTCACATAAGATGCAGTCCATGTGGTAGGTGGTGGTGGTGCCTGTCATGGGGTCTTCTGTGGTGGTGGTGGTCACCGTGCTTCTAGAACAGGGGCAAGGATATTTGCGTTCATAGATCTGGACCATGAAGCCACTTTACCTGTTGTGACGTGAAAAGAAACAGGTGTTTTGGTGTCCCAGGTTAATGTTGAGTTCATGGATGGCACATGACTGTCGAAACTCAGTCTGGATTCAGAATGCGAAGGCAATGAAACCGTTTGTCACATGATTATCAACACAAGAAGGTGTTTAAATTGTGAAGTGCAGTCAATTTGTCCTCAGTCTGGCCTCAGGTGACTGGAATTCTTGCAAAAAACTGCTACGATAGCAGACGGAACGGACTTTTCCGAATTCCAAAAGTGGTCTTCTGGCCCTTTTTCTGTTGCTCTTAAATGTCAAAATCCACACCCTGGTAAGGACACAAATGCCGAAACCCAAACCTCCCCTTCTCCCCCAGAGCCCCTTTCTCAGGTGGCTGCTTCAGGGCCAGACCCAGGAAGTTGAAGGGCCATTTGAAGCGGAAAGCAAAGCCGAAAAACACACCCACCCCTGGTGGCAGGTCATGTGCCTCACCGGGGTGGATTACTTTTCCACCCTGGGATACCAGCCAGGGATTGCAGCACTGGCAGCAGGGGCCCTCAGCCCTTTTGCCACCCTGGTGCTGGTGATCGTGACCCTCTTTGGGGCCCTCCCCATGTACCGCCGGGTGGCCGAAGAATCCCCCCACGGAGACGGCTCCATCAGCATGCTGGAAAGGCTGCTGTCCTTCTGGCAGGAAAAATTTCTGGTGCTGATCCTGATTGGCTTTGCCCTCACCGGGTTCATCATCACCATCACCCTGTCTGCCGCAGACGCCACCGCCCACATTGTGGAGAACCCCCTGGTTCCCCACTGGATGGACCAGCCTGTGGCGGTCACCCTGATTTTGATTGGCCTGCTGGGGGGCATCTTTCTGAAAGGCTTCAAAGAAGCCATTGGAATTGCCATTCTGCTGGTGGGTTTGTACCTGGTCCTCAGCGGGGTGGTCATTGTCAATGGGTTCATGGAAATTGCCCGGCACCCTGAAGTCTGGCAAAACTGGAAGCAGGCGGTTTTCTCATCCCACAGCTGGCTTTCCATCTTTGGAACCAGTTTCCTGCTGTTCCCCAACCTGGCACTGGGCCTGTCGGGCTTTGAAACCGGGGTGCTGGTGATGCCCCAGATTCAGGGCCGTTCGTCAGACACCAGTGAAAAACCTGTCGGGCGCATTCAAAACGGCAAGAAACTGCTGACCACCGCCGCCCTGATCATGAGTGTGTTGCTTTTGTGCTCCAGTCTGGTGACCACACTGCTGATTCCTGCAGCAGCATTCAAAACAGGAGGGGAAGCCAATGGACGTGCCCTGGCTTACCTGGCCCACGAGCATCTGGGACCGATTTTTGCCACAGCATATGACATCTCCACCATTCTGATTCTGTGGTTCGCAGGTGCAAGCGCCATGGCAGGGCTCCTCAACATCGTTCCCCGCTACTTGCCCAAATACGGCATGGCCCCAGAATGGACCCTCGCCTCCAGACCCCTGGTGCTGATCTTCACCCTGATTGCCTTTGTGGTGACCATCATCTTCAAAGCAGACGTGAACGCCCAGGCTGCTGCATATGCCACCGGGGTGCTGGCCCTGATGGGATCCGCTGCTGTGGCCACCACATTGTCTGCCAAACACAAAAGCCAGCGCCTGCTGATGGGCTTTTTTGCCGCCGTCACAGTGATTTTTGCTTACACCATTGCCGTCAACCTTTACCAGGATCTGGGCGGTCTGAAAATCGCCGGGTTCTTCATCCTGCTGATCACCTTCACCTCCCTGATTTCCCGGGTGTTCCGGGCCACCGAACTGCGGGTCAGTGAAGTCACCCTGGACGAAGATGCCCGCCGTTTTGTGCGCGAAGAAGCCAGACACAACCACGGCAGAATCCGCATCATTGCCAACCGCAAGAACGCCGGAGATGAGCGCGAGTACCGCCTGAAAGAAGCCCAGGTGCGCGATGACACCCACATCCCCGAAGACGATGTGGTGCTCTTTCTGGAAATCTCCATCGATGACGCCTCTGACTTTGCCCACCGTCTGGACCTGTACGGGGTGCAGGTGGGACCGCACCGCATCCTGAGGGGCACCAGCTCCAGCATCCCCAATGCCCTGGCTGCAGCCTTGCTGCACATCCGGGATGAAACCGGACGCATCCCACACATTTATTTTGGCTGGACCGAAGGCAATCCAGTGCTGTATTTGCTGAGGTTCATGCTGTTCGGAGAGGGGGACATTGCCCCGGTGACCCGCGAAATCCTGCGCAAAGCCGAACCCGATCCCAGACACCGGCCTTACGTGCACGTGGGGGGATGATTCAGAACCATTCACCGGGGGAGCTCTGTCTCCTCCGGTTTTTGCATGGCTGATTTTTACATGGAACAAGAACACAAAAACGGTTGCTCAGGGATCTGCCCTGTTTCACTTTCACCTTGCACATTTGCACATTTGGCCTTGATTTTTCGTGCCGCATGGGATCATACTCAGGGTGCCCCTGCAGAAATGATCAGGGCCTTGCATCCCAAAAGACCAGGGCCCCGGAGTCGCCCGAATGCCCTTTGTGCATCGGGCAATTTTCTGATGGGTGGATGGTGGATTTCCTGTAACCCAACCATAACCCGAATCTGGTACACTTCAAAAGATCCTCAGGAGTGTGTGATCAAAATATTGCCCCGGTCTGAAAACGTATGGTTTCTGCCGGGGGTTTTTTATGGGTGGGATTCTTGCAGATGGGGTGACAATCGCTGCCCGCCTGCTGCCCTAAGATGGGAGGCATGTTTCGACCTCCTCTTGCTCCCTCTCCTGCTTCCAGAACACCCATGGGCCGCCAGAGCTTCCAGCAGCTCAGGCGACTGCTGGCTTATGCCCGTCCTTACCTGGGGGGTCTGGTGGTGGCCGGGATTGCCAGCCTGATTTCCACCGGATTCAATCTGTTTTTTCCGCAACTGGTGGGCCGCCTGATTGACGCTTCTTTTCTGGAGGCCAACCTGGGGCAACTGAACCGCATTCTTCCCATTCTGCTGGGGGTTTTTGCAGGACAGGCCATTTTTACAGGCATTCAGAATTACCTGGTGGCCCGCTCCGGGGAAAGCGTGGTGGCCGAGTTGCGCAAATCCCTGTACCGTCACCTGCTGGGCCTCTCCTCCAACTTCTTCGAGAACAACCGCACCGGAGACATCACCAGCCGCCTGACTTCGGACATTTCCACCGTGCAATCGGTGGTGTCCACGACACTGGTGCAGGTGTTCACGGTGCCGATTGTGCTGGTGGGCACGCTGGCCATCCTGTTTTTCACCAACTGGAAGCTGTCCCTGCTGATCCTCTCGGTGGTGCCTGCTGTGGCCCTGATTGCCCGTTATCTGGGCAGGCAGATCCGCCAGATGTCCAAGGCCTTTCAGGACCAGGTGGCCAAAGCCAACGCCCACGCCGAAGAAACCCTGTCCGGGGTGCGGGTGGTGCAGTCTTTCACTGCAGAGAACCATGAAGCTGCCCGTTATGGGGACCTGATTCAGGATTCCCTGAAAGTGGCTTTGCAGCGGGCCAGAATGAGCGCCGTGCTGGGGCCCATGATCTTTTTCTCAATTTTTACGGCCCTGGCTCTGGTGCTGTGGTATGGAGGTCGTCTGGTGGCGGTCAAGGAGATCAGCCCTGGTGTGCTGCTGACCTTCGTGCTCTACACCTTCAACATTGCAGGCACGGTGGGCACCCTCACCAGCATTTTTGCGCAGGTGCAGAGCGCCCTGGGGGCTTCCAGCCGCATTTTTGAGTTGCTGGACACCCAGACCGACCTGCCCGAACCTGAAAAGCCCACCCCATTGCCACAGGTCAAGGGGACGGTTCAGTTTGAGGAGGTTGGTTTTTCCTACGGAGACCGCGGAAAGGTGCTGGAAAACATCTCCCTGACCGCCCATCCCGGAGAGGTGATCGCCATTGTGGGTCCCAGTGGGGCTGGAAAGAGCACCCTGGTGTCTCTGGTTCCGCGTTTTTACGATGTCACTTCAGGAAAGATTCTGCTGGACGGCATGGATCTGAGAGACATGGAGCTGCAGAACCTGCGGGGCCACATCGGGATTGTGCCTCAGGAAACCCTGCTGTTTTCAGGCAGCATCAGTGAAAACATCCAGTATGGCAGGCTGCAAGCAGGCGAAAATGAAGTTCTGGAAGCCGCAAAAGCCGCCAATGCCCACGAGTTCATCAGCCGCTTTCCAGAAGGCTACGCAACGGTGGTGGGAGAACGGGGCGTGAAGCTCTCTGGCGGTCAGAGACAGCGCATTGCCATTGCGCGTGCGTTGCTCAAAAACCCACGCCTGCTGATCCTGGACGAGGCCACCAGTTCGCTGGATTCGGAATCGGAATCGCTGGTGCAAGAAGCCCTCAACACCCTGATGCAGGGCCGCACCACCTTCGTGATTGCCCACCGGCTGTCCACGGTGCGCAGCGCAGACCGCATTGTGGTGCTGGACCAGGGGAAAATCGTGCAGGAAGGCAGGCATGAAGACCTGCTGGAACAGGGAGGATTGTACAAAGACCTCTACGAATTGCAGTTCAGGAACAACACGCAGGCCTGAGTCCTGCTCCTGCGTGTTGCTTTTGTGAATGATGTGAATGAGAAGTGGGTCAGCCGTGGGATTGTGTCTGCGGCTGGTCTTCCAGCCAGTAAGGGAACACGCCCCTCAAAACATAACCCACAAGCCATGTGAAAGGAATGGCCAGGGCCGCTCCCAGCACCCATTGCCACCAGGGAAGCATTTGCCAGATTTCGCTTAAAGTCACCTGATACATGTTCATTGTGATTCCTCCTTGCCACAAGTACGAAAAGGGAAATCCAGAAGTTGCAGGACTTCTGTCCTGGTTTTCATGTCCTGGTTTTCAGTCGTCTTCCGGGCTGCGCCAGTAATGCCCGTGGTCCATCAGGCGGCCCTGACCATTGGGTCCCAGAGAACCCGAGGCGTATTCCTCGGGCTGTCCCTGCTCCCAGGCTTTCAGGATGGGGTCCAGGATGCGCCACGCCTCCTCCACCTCATCGAAGCGCAGGAAGTGGGTCTGGTCGCCTTCTGCAGCGTCCATGATCAGTTGCTCGTAGGCCGTGAAATCAATTTCCTGCTGTCTGGAAATGTCGGTGCTCAGAACCACCGTGCGGGTTTCCAGGTCCAGACCGGGGGTTTTGGCGTAGGCGACCAGATCGATGCGCTCCTCGGGTTTCATGCGGAAAATCAGCCAGTTGCTGAGGTCTTCCACCCCAGAGAAGAGCTGGGTGGGCACCTCTTTGAATTGCACCGCCAATTCGGTGTAGCCCTGCTGCATGCGTTTTCCGCTGCGCAAATAAAAAGGAACACCTTCCCAGCGCCAGTTGTCGATGTAAAGTTTCACTGCAGCAAAAGTCTCGGTGCGGGAGGTCTGGGGAACACCCTCTTCTTGCATGTACCCAGGAACCTCTTTGCCCCCCATCTCACCAGCACCATACCTGCCCCTCACCGCGAAATCCTTCACCCGATCCTGCGGGATCGGGCGCACGCTTTGCAACACCTCCACCTTGTGCTGGCGCAGGTTGTCTGCATTCCATTTGCTGACGGGTTCTATGGCGGTCAGGGCAAAAATCTGCATCAGGTGGTTTTGCAGCATGTCCCTGAGGGCTCCGGCCTGATCGTAGTACTTGTAGCGGCCCTCCAGACCCAGGGTTTCTGCTGCGGTGATCTGCACCTGTGCGATGTTGGCGCTGTTCCAGATGGGCTCCATGAAGCGGTTGGCAAAGCGGAACACCATCAGGTTCTGCACGGTCTCCTTGCCCAGAAAGTGGTCGATCCTGAACAGTTGCGGTTCCTGCCAGTGCTGGTGCAGTTTTTCGCGGAGTTGCTGCGCAGATTGCAAATCCCAGCCAAAAGGTTTTTCGATGATCAGCCTGCGCCAGCCCGATTGCTCGTTTTGCAGGCCCACACTGCCCAGACCGATGGCCGCATCGTCAAACAATTGAGGAGGCAAGGCCAGATAGAACAGGGCATTCCCCTGCACCACGGGCTCCAGGGCTTTCAGGTGCTCCGGGGTCAAATCTCCTGAGACATACTGCACCTGGGCTTTGAGTTTTTCCCAGCTTTCCTGCGAAAAATCAGGCACAAATTCCTGCATGTTCTTTTCCAGATGCTGCTGGAACTGTTCTGTGGACCAGTCCTCCATGGCATAACCCACCACTTTGAGGTCAGGCAAGCGGCCCTTGGCAAACAGGCGGTAAACGGCAGGAAAGAGCAATCTGCGGGTGAGGTCTCCAGTGGCGCCCAGAATCACCAGGGTAAAAGGGTCAACTTTCATGATGCCTCCTTGAATGTGAATGCTTGCTGGCCCAGAACGGCACGTGGCCCCTGCAGGACACAATAATCTTGATGCCAGCAGGATTTCGTATCAATCACAACGAACACCTGATTCTGTGATACCCCAGCAAGGTGATTGTGGGCTGAATTTTGAGGACCAGTTTGCCCCTGTGCCCCCAATCATGCTGCAATCATTGAGGGGCATGTAAGGTGGAAGCATGCAAGAAGCGAGGTCTTCTGCAAGGGAGCTTACCACCATGAAACAGGCCATCAAACCCGTGTACAGAACACTTTTAATGCTGGGCAGCACACTGTGCTTTGGAGCGCAAGCCGCCCCACAGATGCTTTCTTTCACCAACATTCAAACCATCCCGAAAAACGATCAGGTGCAGTGCCCCACCCGTGAAGGCGGCCAGACCCTGATGCCCGACATGGGCGCTGTGCTGCAAGACAAAATGTCCGAGGCCCAGAAGCAACTGCAGGACCGCCTCAAGGAGATGTCTCCCACCGATCCGGGATACAGCATCCTGAAAGGCATGCTGGACAACCTTTCCAGACAACCCGGAGAGGTGCTCAACCAGCCCCGTCCGGCCCTGGATGAAACCCTGCCCGGAAGCCAGCAGGAAGTGAACCTGGAGCAGGCCATCGGCATGTTGCAGGCGGCTCTGGAAGGATCCCTGAGTCCAGAGGCTTTCACGGTTCTGAAGGCCATGCCCGAATATCAGTCTGCCCAGAAAGCCATCAGCATGGTGCCTGTGGCCCTTGCCAGCGGCAAACCCCTGGCGGCCATGGCTTTGCTGCTGCGTGCCCATGAACTGGAACCCCAGAACCCCAGCCATCTGGTGAACCTGTCGGGCCTCGCCAACTTCTATGGTTTCTGGTACGAGAGTCTGGCTTTGCTGGATGCTGCAAAAGTCCTGCAGGATGCCACGCTTGCCCCCTGGAGCCTCAACAAACAGGCTTTGCTGCTGAACAACCAGGGCCATGCCCTGCTTGGCATCAACAAACCCGCACAGGCCGAGGTGGTCCTGAGGCAGGCTGTGCAACTGGAACCCCTGCTCCCCGAAGCCAAACGCAACCTTGCCCAGGCCCTTGGAGAGCAGGGCAAGTGTGAAGAGGCTGCACGCTGGTACCGTCTGGGTGTGTACCGGGAACCCATCAAGGACATGCTGGGCCCCAACAAGGAGCCCGTGGTGTCTGAAGAAGCCGACGCCATCACCCTGAAACCCTGGCAGGAAGCTTACGCGCTGGACCGTGGGGTGGAGGGGCGTTTCCCCCACATTCCCATTCCTGCCAACACCAAAGTTGCCACCCTGGCCATGGGTTACATCAGCACCGAACTGGGGCGGGCTTCACAGGGGATGGCCAACTTCACCCAGAAGTACACGGAGATGTTCCCCAGAGTGCAAGAAAAAGCCAGTGCCATGCTGAAAAACCCCAAGACCCGCATGACCGGCGAAGTCTCCTTGCACCTGCTGGGTCCCATCAACTCTGCAGACCCCGAAGACCGCAAATTGAATGACCTGTACCAAAAAGTCGATGAGGCTTTCATGGAGTATGGCAAGGCCAGAGAAAATGCAGACGACATCTACTTCAGGGCAGCCCAGAACACCGCAGAGGTTTACGCCTCACAGCAGCTCTCCTGCGGCACCAACGGTCCCTGTCAGGAGCGGGCACGCATCGAGTACGAGCAGCACATGTGCAGCCACGGTCAGAACTGGAATTCTTCACTGGTCGGGCAGGTGCAGAAGTACGACATGGCCTACCGGGCCTACTACCGCCCCTTCCACAAGACCATGAGCGGCCTGACCGGTGAATTCAGCGACCCCGAGTTTTACGCCGCCGCCAACACCCAGACCCGCGCGCTGTATTTCCAGCACTACTACAGTTACCTGAGCCTGGTGGGCATGCATGTTTTCACTGCGGGCAACTATGGCAGCATGTGCAAAGACGAAGTGCCCCCGGCAGACCTGAAAGCCGAGGACCCCGAAGACCCCGAAATCTGCGAGAAGCCCGACCTCAAACCCAAAGCTTCTGCAGGCATCATCGAGGTGACCTACACCTGTGAGGCCATCGAGGTGGAAATTGGCTCGGATGGCAAATTGCCCCTGTTCGGTCAGGTGACCTACGAGTTTTCGCAGCGCTACAAGCGGCTCACCGATCCCAAAGAGCGTTTCATTGAAGCCCAGGCCGGAAGAAACCCGGATGCTGTGATGCAGCTCAAACAGTACGGGTATGCCTTTGATGGCAAGGTGACCGTTTTTGCCGGAGCCAAACTCTCCGCTGCAGCAGAACTCGGACCCATTGAAATGGACGCTGGCGTGAAAGGTGGCCTGTACATGACCGTGGATGGCAATTACGACATCACCGATGCCGGAGCCAAAATCGACATTGCCCGCTCAGACATGATTGGAGGGGCCGTGAAGGTCGGGTACGAACAGAGCCTTTACGAGGGATCCATCAGCCTGATTTCTGCTAAAGAATAAACACTGCAAAACCCCCACCGCAAAAAGCGCCGGAACATTCCGGCGCTTTTTGCTCCTCCCCCACAGAGGCATTATTTGACCAGCACGGGTTCCCTGTTCTGTCTGGCTTTGATTCGGAAGGTGTTCTCGGGGCGTTTGAGGCCCAGGTTTTCACGCAGGGTCTTGCCCTCGTATTCATGGCGGAACAGGCCCCTGCGGCGCAGTTCGGGAACCACCAGTTCGATGAAGTCATCGAGACCAGCAGGCAAGACCGGACCCATCACGTTGAAGCCGTCTGCGCCACGGTTCAGGAAGCGTTCTTCCAGTTCGTCTGCAATCTGTTCGGGGGTGCCGATCAATTGCCAGTGACCGCGTCCTCCCGTGACGGAAAGGTAGAGGTCACGGATGGTGAGGTTGTCGCGTCTGGCCTGCTCCACCAGCAAAGCCTGACGGCTGCGGTTGTTGTTGGTGAGGGGCAATTCTGGAACGGGACCCTCCACATCGTAACCGCTCAGGTCGAAACCCAGCAGGCTGGAAAGCTGGGAGAGGCCCAATTTGGGCAGCACCAGAGACTGGATCAGGTCGAATTTGTCGCGGGCTTCCTGGGCGGTGCGTCCAACATAAGGCAACACACCAGGCATGATCTTGAGGTCGTCTTCAGAGCGGCCATATTTTGCAAGGCGGCCTTTGAGGTCGTTGTAAAAATTCTGGGCATCTTTGAGGGTCTGCTGGGCGGTGAACACCACTTCTGCGGTGGCGGCTGCCAGTTCCTTGCCTTCTTCAGAAGATCCGGCCTGCACGATCACCGGGCGGCCCTGGGGAGAGCGGGCCACATTGAGGGGACCCCGGACCTTGAAGTGCTTGCCCACGTGTCCCAGCACATGGGCTTTCTCTGGATCGGAGAACACGCCGCTCTCTTTGTCCCGGATGAAGGCGTCATCTTCCCAGCTGTCCCACAGGCCCGTGACCACTTCAGCAAATTCATGGGCGCGGTCATAGCGTTCTTCAAAAACCACGTGGCTGTCCCGGTTGAAGTTGAAGGCTTCGCGGCCATTGGCGGAAGTCACCAGGTTCCAGCCTGCACGCCCGCCGCTGATCTGGTCCAGCGAGGCAAATTTGCGGGCCAGGTGGTAGGGCTCGTTGTAGGTGGTGGTCTGGGTGGCAATCAGTCCGATGTTGCTGGTCACAGTTGCAAGCGCAGAAAGCAACGTGAGGGGTTCAAAGTGTGCCCCTCTGGAGGTGTGGCTGAACACGCCATCGTCGTCGATCCAGGCGGCAGCAGAATCTGCAAAGAAAATGGTGTCAAATCTGGCCGCTTCTGCCTTCTGGGCCAGTTCCTTGAAGTGCTCGAAGCTGACATGGGCATATGGGTTGGCTTCTGGGTGCCTCCAGGCAGCGATGTGGTGTCCATCGGTCATCAGGAATGCGCCCAGCTTGATCTGTTTTTTGCTGTCTGAGGGGGTATGGTGTGACATGAAGAGTCTCCTTGAATCGGATTTCACACAGAACAGGACCACTGCACCTTCAGAAACGCCTCGGCAAACGTTTGGGTGGTCAGGGCGGGTGTTCTGGTTGCGAAAGAAAGGTGGGCTCTGCCCTTTCGTCAGGAGGGCAATGAAGTGAAGTGCAACGTTTTCAGTGTTTACAGGGTTGGAAATCCTGGGTGCTCGTCAGGGTTGATCCTACAATAGTTGATGAAACTTGTCAATTATTAAACCCTATCCCCATCCTTGCAGCCACAGCAGACCCCTCTCACTCCCTGGTCGTCCAGCCTTTCCCTATCCCTCAGGGGCATTTTCCGATACACTGCTACCAACCGGCTGTCACTGAAAAAGTGCACTCTGGGCCAGGAGGAACGTGACATGAAGCAAAAAATTGCCCTTCTCACCCTTGGAATTATGGGATTTTCTGCAGCACACACCGGAATTTCCAGCACAAGCAGCTTTATGCAGGGCTTCTCACATCCCCTGACCGGACTGGATCACCTGCTGGCCATGGTTGCTGTGGGCATCTGGGCCACCCAGTTGAAAGGAAAAGCCGTCTGGGCTGTGCCTGCCACCTTTGTGCTTCTGATGCTGCTGGGAGGCGTGCTGGGCATGCTGGGCATGGCTTTGCCTTTCGTGGAAACCGGCATTCTGGCCTCGGTGCTGTTGCTGGGCCTGCTGATCCTGCTGCAAGCACGGTTTTCCCTGATGTCCAGCATGGCCCTGGTGGGCCTGTTTGCTGTGTTCCATGGGCATGCCCACGGTGCAGAAATGCCCGCCACTGCAACAGGTCTGCAATACGCACTGGGCTTCGTGCTGGCCACCGCCGGGCTGCACCTCTCTGGCCTTGCAGTCAGCCTGCTGCTGAAACGCCTTCTGCCTGCCCAGACCCTGCGTTACACCGGACTGGGTGTGTTGCTAGGCGGCCTTTCACTGATGTTCGCCTGATGCATGAAGCCAGCATTGCCCTCGCCCTGCTCGAACAGGTCAGCGGGGTGCTGCAGGAACACCCCGGCCAGCGGGTGAAAAGCGTCACGGTGCGCATCGGGGTGCTGAGCAGTGTGGTCCCGGAAGCCCTGCAATTTGCCTACCCTGAAGCGACCCAGGGCACCTTGCTGGAAGGTTCTTTGCTGCATGTCGAGCAGGTGCAGGCTGTGGGGCAGTGCCCCAGCCACCAGCAGGTGACCCTGAACCTGGCAAAAGGCATCCGCTGTCCGATCTGCGACGCCCCCATCGTGCAACTGTTTTCTGGCGAGGAACTGGAACTCGACCAGCTTGAATTGGAGGAAGCATGACCCTGTCCACCCCCCGAATTGTCACCGTCCGTCAGGGCATCCTGAAGAAAAACGATGAGCTGGCCCATGAAAACCGCCAGATCTTCCAGCAGGCCGGGGTCAGGGCCATCAATCTGGCCTCCAGCCCAGGTGCCGGAAAAACCGCATTGCTGGAACGCACCCTCTCCGACCTCAAAGACCGCCTGCAGGTGGCCGTTGCTGTGGGCGACCTCGCCACCGAAAACGACGCCCTGAGGTTGCAGCGCACCGGGGTGCAGGCCGTGCAGATCGTGACCGGGACCATCTGCCACCTGGACGCCCAGATGGTGCAAAACGTGCTGCCCCAGTTCCCCTTAAAGGCCCTGGACGTGCTGTTTCTGGAAAACGTGGGCAATCTGGTCTGTCCTTCCAGCTACGACCTCGGGGAAGCAGCGCGGGTGGTGCTGCTGTCCGTCACAGAGGGAGAAGACAAACCCCTCAAGTACCCCACCATGTTCAACACCGCAGATCTGGTGGTGATCACCAAAATGGATCTGGCAGAAGCGGTGGGCTTTGACCGGGAACTGGCCCGCGAAAACATTGACCGTTCCCGTCCGGGCGTGAAAATTCTGGAGGTTTCCTCCCGAAAAGGCCTGGGGCTGGAAGAATGGTACAGCTTCGTGCAGGGCTGATCGGGTGAGCACCAGACTCTCTGGCCTGAAACGTTCTTTGCTGCCTCAGTCTGCTGCAGAACCTGTGCAAACTGGACCTGCAGCAGGTTTGATTCGCATTGACCGTTTGCCAGAACAAACCCTGCAAACCCTGCAAACCCTGCAGGTGGTTTCCCTGCCCATGACTTGCCTGGACCGCCACCGGGTCCGGCGCAGGCTGCACACCCCGGATGGACTGGAACTGGGTCTGGCCCTGCCCACTGGCACCGTCCTGCACCCCGGCATGCTGCTGCACCTGACCCCTGAAAAGGCCTACCCGATTGAAGCTGCCCCGGAAGAGGTGCTGTGCATTTTTCCGTCGAGCATGGAAGAAGCCCTGAAAGTGGCCCACGCCATCGGAAACCTGCACCGGGATGTGCAGATCAATGGCATGCAACTCTGCATCCTGCACGAACCCACCATGGAACTGGCGCTCAACCGCCTGGGAGTCCATTTTGAACGCAGCACCCGGGCTTTTCTGGGCAAACCCGCCTGGGAGCATTGATTTCAGGGGTTGGACAGGTTCCCGCCCAGTTGCAGCACCTCCAGAAACACCCGCACAATCTCGGGGTCCAGCAGGGTTCCTGCTTCTTTCAGGAGTTGCTCCACGGCTTCCTGAGGGCTGAAGGCCCGCTTGTAGGGCCGTTCACTGGTGAGGGCATCGTACACGTCCACCACTGCAAAAACCCTGGCCAGATAGGGGATGTCTTCACCTTTGCGGCCTTCGGGGTAGCCACTGCCATTCCAGCGTTCCTGGTGGTACAGCACGATGTCCAGGGTGCGCTGGGGCAAAGACGGAATGGCGCGGGTGATCTCAAAGCCCACCACCGGGTGCATCTTGATCACGGTCCATTCATCGGGGGTGAGTTTTCCGGGTTTCAGCAGCACGGCATCGGGGGTGGAAATCTTGCCAATGTCGTGCAGGTAGGCTCCCCAGCGCAATTCTTTGAGGGTTTCCTCGTCCAGGTCCAGCGCCACGCCCAGTTGCACACAGAGGGAAATCACCCGGTCGGTGTGGCCTTTGGTTTCGTAATCCCGGTATTCCAGGGCCAGTCCCAGGGTGCGCATGGTTTCCTCGCGGGACATTTCCAGGCGCTGGAAGCTGATCAGTTTGCCGTAGGCCAGGCTGACCCGTTCCTCAATGGCGGTCAGCAGGCGCTTTGTGCTGTCGCTGACCTGCACATTCTGGCGGTGTCCAAAAACAATCAGGCCAAACACTTCTCCTTCTGCATGGATGGGCAGCAGGGCAAACGCCTGAAACAGCTCTCGATCTGGATTGC
This sequence comes from Deinococcus roseus, assembly GCF_014646895.1. NCBI lineage: Bacteria > Thermotogati > Deinococcota > Deinococci > Deinococcales > Deinococcaceae > Deinococcus > Deinococcus roseus. The sequence continues at coordinate 121,293 of NZ_BMOD01000003.1, read as the reverse complement.
TGGCCTCCAGCAACCAGAGGTCGGTGGCAGAAATGAAGATCGGCTGGTTTCCCTGCATCAGTTGCAGCACCCGATCCTGATCGTAAGACTGCATCACCTGCTCCAGCTGGGTTTTGATGTCTGGACCGTGGGGACTGTGAAAAGCCTCCAGTTGCAACCGTCCATCCTGGAAACTGATGAACAATCCAAATTCATACTCGGTGAGGGGAAGGGCCAGACGGATGGCCTCATTGGCCACCTCCAGCGGCTGACTGGAACGCAAAATGCGGTATTTGAGTTCCAGCAGGGAGGTGTAGCGGTCCGTTTGCTGCTGGGCTTCCTGCTCGGCTTTCTTGCGGGCATCGATGTCTTCGGTGACCACCAGCAGCCACTGTTCTTCAGGCTGGTCAGGGCTGCCAATCATGCGCATGGTGCTGGACACCCACACGGGCTTTCCGCTGCGATGCCTCAGGCGGTATTCAAAGCCTCTGGATTCCACGTTCCCTGCCCAGAGGTCCTGCATCACCCCTTTGCCAAACACATGGTGGTCCTCCGGGTAAAGCAAACCATCCGACTGGTTCAGCAGTTCTTCGGGGGTGTACCCCAGAATGCGCTCACTGGAAGCAGAGGAGAACACGCACTTCCCTTCCCGATTGTACATGCGGTGCAGGCCGGGGCTGTTCTCGATGATCACCCGGTAAAGGTATTCGCTGTCTTTCAGGGTCTGCTGGGCTTCCAGCTGTTCCGAGACATCCCTGTGGGTGGACACCCAGTACCGGCCTTGCGGTTCCAGATCAATGGGCATCATGTTCAGTTCGGCCCAGTACACCTCAAAGTTCTTGCGTTTGAAGCGGGCAATGGCGTGGTAGGGCTGAATGTTCTGCACGGCGGCCAGCAATTCGGATTGTTCTGCAACGGTGATGTAGCGGCTTTCCAGCATGCGGGGGTTGTGTCCCAGCAATTCTTCCCGGCTGTACCCGGTGATGTTCTCGGCACTGCGGTTGGCGTACAGGATGGTGACGGCTTCAGGCTGGACATCCAGGATCAGGATGGCATCGAAGGAAGATTCCAGGGCAGCAGAGGTCAGTTTGAGCCAGTCTGGGGTGTGCATGGTGACCTCCTCTTATTGATGTTCTCAAAAAGCGTGGCCGTGCTTTTGGCTGAGAAAGCGCCCAGTGCGAACCCGGCCGTCCGGGGAGCACGCTTTAGGGGCAAGAAAGCGAATGGAACGGTCAGGACACTTGAGAAACCTACAGTTCTTTTGGCGTAGATCAACAGAGGACGAAGGGGAAATTGAGGTTGTTCTGATTGTACACAAGCCGTCTGCCTGCAGTTGCAAGCAAGCTTTCAGTGGACATCTCCTCCAGCTGAAAGCGCGACAAGAAGACCAGGATCAAAAAGCATCCTGGCCCTGAAAGTTTCTGGTTTGATCCTGGTTTGAGGTGTTCTGTCAGCGGCTGATCTGTTCTCTGCGCTGGGTGTCCCACTGGCCCCGTTTGCGGTACAGCACCACAAAAGCAATCACCCGCTCGAAGGCCAGAATCTGGCGGTATCCCAGTTGCTCAAAGACCGTGGCCAGCATGATTTTCAGTCGGTCCCAGAAACGGGTGTAGCGCTTGATCATGAAGCCTTCAATGCCAATGGAGGCCATGCTGACCAGAATCCCGTAGAGCAGCGCCATCACCAGGAACATGATCGCAAAGTCGGTATTGAGCTGGTGGGTCAGGTACAGATAAAGCGTAAAGAGGTACCCGAAGATTTCCAGCAGGGGAGCAAATGCCTCAAAGAACAGGTAGTAAGGCATGCTGAACATGCCAATTCTGCCGTACCTGGGGTTCAGGAACATGGCCCGGTGGGTCCAGAGGGTTTCCAGCAAACCACGTTGCCAGCGGTTGCGTTGCTTTCTGAGCATGCCCATGTCGCTGGGCACCTGGGTCCAGCAGATGGGGTCCATGGTGTAGCGCACCCGGTAGGGTTTTTTCTGCTCTCTTTTCTGGCGGTGCATGCGCACCACCAGTTCCATGTCTTCGCCCACCGTGTCGGTGCGGTAGCCTCCCACCTCGATGACGGCACCCCGGTGAAACAGTCCGAATGCGCCAGAGATGATCAAAAGCACCTGCATGGCACTGAAAGTGGAGCGTCCTGCCAGAAAGGCCCGGGTGTATTCCACCACCTGAATGCGTTCCAGCCAGGTGCGGGGGGAGTGGGCTTCCTTGATGGCATCTTCTTTGATGGTGGCTCCATTCAGCACACGCACGGTCCCACCCACAGCCACCAGGGTGTCGTCTTCCAGAAATTGACGGCTCACCCGGATCAGGGCGCGGGCCTCCAGAATGCTGTCGGCGTCTACAGAGCAGAAAAGGGGTTTGGTGGAGTGCACGATGCCTGCATTGAGGGCATCGGCTTTGCCTCCGTTTTCCTTGTCGATCACCAGCAGGTTGGGGTGTTTGATGCTGCGGTACAGGCCCCGGATGGGTTTGCTCTCCAGCACCCTGGAGGGGAATTCACTGGTTTCTTCCAGCATGAATTCATCCATCAGTTTTTGCAGGGTCTGGTCTTCAGAGCCGTCGTTGATCACGATGACTTCAAACTCAGGGTATTGCAAACCCAGAAAAGAGTGCACCGAGGCTGCGATGGTGTTTTCCTCGTTGAAGGCAGGCACCAGCAGGCTGATGGGGCGGTAATAGCCTTTTTCCAGATAGGATTTCATCAAAACGCGCTCTCCACGCAGGGCGGTGGCCACCATCACGCGGGAGGCCACCATCACACTGATGGCGTAAACACTGTTCAGAAAAGCAAAATAGCAGATGATCAGCACTTCTATGGCATGCAGGATGACAGCCTGGGTGTTGTTTTCCATGATCAGGCGGCCTGCAGGTACTGGGAAGCCATGTCCCGTGCGTAGCGGTCGGGGTGCTGCAGCACGGCGGTTTCCAGGGCACGCTGACCTTCGGCACCCAGTTCACTGAGGGCCTGGGCGCTGTTGTGGCGCACCCACCAGGCTTCATCTGCCAGCGAATCGTAGAGTTTTGTGGTGACCTGGGGAACTTTCAAAAGACCGCAGGCCAGCGCAGCCTGGGCACGCACAAACCACACCGGATCGTCCAGCAGGCGGTACACGTCCTTGACGGCCTCCTGGGGCACCTGATGCATGCTGGAGAGCACCTTCAGGCTGGAAGCCCGGATGTCGGGGTGTTCAGAGTGCAGCAGATCCAGGCATTCGTCCAGGCATTCATCTGCACGCACGTAGGCCAGGGCACGCAAAGCACGAAGTTGCATTTCAGGAGCGGGGTCTTTGAGGAGGTCCTGCAGCAACACGATGCCCTGGCTGTCCAGCAAAACCAGCACCTGTTCAATCCAGCCGGAGCTGAACCGGTCATCGCGGATCAGTTCATGGAAGGTGTGGGCCACTTCGCGGCGGGACACCCCGGAAAGGCCCATGGAACGGGCCAGGGCAGTGAGGGCCAGGCGGCGCAAATCGTCGTTTTTTGAAAAGCAGAAGTGGTACAGGGTCTGGTGGGTCTGGGGGTCACACAGGATGGCCCAGCGTTCAATCACCCGCACTTTGCCCAGCAGGTTGCCCGGTCCCTGCATGATGCGCATGTCTCTGGCCAGCAGACCGCTCATTTCGTAGGTGTGGCGGGCCCTTTCGGCTTGCTGGGGGTCCATTTTTTCTTTGAGCAGCAAGAGGGCCTCTGCAGCCACCACATCTGCAGTGCGCGTGGGCAGGGGGGCTTTGTTGTACATCACCTCGTTCCAGACGCTCATCCAGCGTTCGCGTTCCCGCCTGTGGTGCTGGAAGCTGGATTCGCTGTATGAAAAGTAAGCCGCCTGGTAAATCACGGTGGTCACGATGGACAGCAAACTGAGCAGGCTGAACACCACCAGCATCCGGTACACCACTTCGGGTTGCCGGTAAAAGTTGGGCACCACCAGCACATACACCAGAACCGCCAGACTGACCACCACTGCAACCGCCACAAAAAGCGAAAAATAATTCAGTCCATTCAAACCAAATCTTCTCCACATGGTCTTTTCCTCCTCATCAATCCAGTTCAAATTCAGCAGATGTGTTTGATGGGATTGTGCTGATTTTCAACTGAAATGTTTTTTGTTTTTAAAAAGCAATGCGTTATTGTCTACAGGAAATCCCTTATCCCAGACCAGACCAGCTAAGACCCATTATCTTGGGCCAGAACCAGGGTACACGGAGATTTGCCACAATCTGAACATCAAGTGTAGACTGCATGACTTTGATTTCCGTCATGGGTCTATCATTTTTGCCAGCAGAATATGACCTGAAAATGGATATTATGGATCAAATGCAGGTCATCGAATGGTTTCGTTTTTCAATTCCATGCAACAAAAGAGCAGGCCATCTGGCCTGCCTTCTTGCTGAGATAGGTCTTGCTCCAGGTCAGGGTGTGCGCTCGTAGGCCCCACGGTCCACCGTTCCACCCTGGGTGCGGGTGGCTCCCGTCAGGTCGCTGGACACACCGCTCACCGCGCTGTTGCTGCCCGAATCCACCCCGGTTCCTCCGCTGGAGAGGTACAGACCATCATCGCTGGTGGCCCACAATCCATCTGTTCCGCTGGGGTTGCTGATGCCCACAAAGGGATCTGCGGTCAGGTTCAGGTTGTTTCCGCCGTTGGTGCCCTGAGAAGTCACCCAGGTGGAACCCGAAAACCCGTTCTGGATCAGGCTGTAGGAGGTGGTGATCCCACCGCCGTTGTTGTAAATCGGACTGCCTGAAGCTGCAGCAGCAGTCCAGAACACGCTGCTGGTGATTTTCGGACTGGTTCCAGCGAAAAAGTACAGGCTGGGTCCAGAGGTGGCTGCGGTGTTTCCCGAGAAAGTGGCATTCAGGAAGGTCGGAGAAGAGGTGTTGGCTGCAGGAGAATACACATGCACTGCCCCGCCATAGAGGGCTGCTTTGTTGCGGTCAAACACCCCATTGGTGATGCTGGGGATGACAGTTCCTCCAGTGTCTGCATCGATGAAGAGGGCTCCGCCCCCACGGTTGTTCTGGTTGTCGTTGGTGGTGGTGTTCTGGCTGAACACCACATTGGTGAAGGTGGCGGTGCTGTTTCCGCGGTTGTACATGTCCAGGTACACAGCACCCCCTCCGTAATACGCACTGTTCCCCACAAAACGCACGTCTTTGATGGTCGGACTGCAGGTGCCACTGTTCTCTGCAAAGCAGAAAAGGCCTCCGCCACGCGCATTGTAGAAGCTGGTGCTGCTGGCGTTTCCTGCCGTGACCGTCAGACCGCTGAGCACCGTGCTGCTGGTCACAGCAGCAGCCGTTCCCTGCATGAACAGCACATGGTAACTGTTGCTGCCCGAAATGTTGCTGTAGCTGGTGGTGATGCCCCTCGAATCGCGGGTGTCATTCTGGTCAATGTCTGCAGAAAGCACCGTGATGTTGTTGTACACATTGCGCTCTGAAAGGGCGTTCTCGGTGCCACCAAACCCACCGTACAGGCTGGTCCCGGCATACACGAAGAAGGTGGAACTGGTGTTGTTGTCTTTGGTGCCCAGCAGGTTCCCAGAGGTGTCTGCCACCCAGTATCCGGTGTCGGGCCAGTACACCCCATCTGCAATCCACAGGTTCTTGCGGGTGCCACTGTTGCGAGAAATGTACAGGGCGTCTGGTAAGTAGGTCATGGCATTCTTCCAGCTGGAACCCGAGCCGTCTCCGGTGGCGTCCCGGTCCACCCGGATCACGTCACAGAGGGAAGAATCCGACTGGCGTTCAAAAGCACCGATGTCCACAAAAGCCGTCTGACCGCCCTGGTTTCCGCTGTCGCTGACCCCGGCATCGGTGCTAAAGCGGGGATTGCCGTTCAGGTCCACGGTTTCAGCAAGCAGGCTGCCATCTCCAGCATCCGTTGCCACCGAGCAGGGCACCAGGGTCACATCGCCACTGCCCACATCTGTGAACAGGGGGGTGCCGTAAGGGTAGGCCATGCCCACGTTGTGACCACCATCGGTGCCTGATTCGGTGATGGAGCGTTCCACCACGCTGTAACTGATGGTCGGGGTGGAGTTGTTGTTGTAAACCGGGAATTGCCCGGTGGAATCGCTGTTTCCTGCCAGAATCGAGTTGCGCACGGTTGCGGTGCTGTAGTGGTTGTACATGGCCCCGCCATACACCGTTCCCGTGTTCTTGGTGAAGGTCACGTTGGTGTAGGTGGGGTTGATGGTTCCCAGAGCAGTGTCTCTGTTGTAGGTCAGCACCCCTCCGCCGTGGTTGTGGCTGGTGTTCTTGTAAAAGACCACGTTGGTGAAAGTCGGATTGGCAATGCCACTGTCGGTCACGTGGATGGAGAGGGCTCCTCCCCCACTGGACACGGAGGTGTTTGTGCCCGTGGTGGCATTGCCGCTGAACAGCACCCTGGTGAAACTGGGGCTGCTGGTCCCTCCAAAGAAAGCGTCCAGATAGCCAGCTCCACCCCCATAAACCGCCTTGTTGCCATAGAACTTCATGTCTGTGAAAGCAGGACTGCATTCATTGCCTGTGTATTCTGCATAACAGAAGAAACCTGCCCCGTAATTGTTCGGGAAGCTGTTGTCAGAACTGCCCCCGGTGACGGTCAGCCCACTGATCTGGGTGCTGGAGGTGATGGGGCTGCCAGCACTGCCCACAAGGTAAAGCAGATGGTAACTGTTGCTTCCAGAAATGCCACTGGTGGTGAGGGTCACGCCTCCCGTTTTGGTGTCGTTGCTGTCGATGTCTGCAGACAGGATGGTGGGATTGGTGCTGGCATTGCGCTGGCTGGAAGCTGTCTCTGTTCCGGCAAACCCGCCGTAGAGCTTGATTCCCGCGGTGATTCTGAAGGTGGCATTGCGGTCCAGGGCGCTGGCAAGGTAACCATTTCCGTAACGGTCCAGTTGCATGGTGCCATCCATGGGGGTGTAGGTTCCAGCTTTGATCCAGATTTCCTTGCGGGAAGCAGTGTTGTTGGCCAGATAAAGCGCATCGTTCAGACTGGTGACCCCATCGTTCCAGGTGGCCCCACTGCCTTCACCGGTGGCTGCCGGGTTCACCCGGATGATGGTGCAATCTGCACCTGCCAGAGTGCTGCTGCGTTCCAGTGCACCCAGATCGATCACTGCAGCCTGCGAACCTGCATTTCCTGAATCTGCAGCATTGCTGTCGTTGTAGAAGCGGTTGTTGCCTGCGTAATCGGTGGTCTGAGCGGTCAGGCTGCTGTCTCCGGCGTCCACAGCGGGAGAACAGGTTTTGAGGCGGTAATCGTTGCTGGCCTCATTGACAAAAGCGGGAACCTGATCCAGGTTGCTGCCCAGGTCGGTGCCGATGCTGGCATCCCAGGCACTGCTGCCTCCAGAGCCCTGCACCAGGCTGCTCTGGAATTGTGGGAGTGCACTGTCCATGCTGCTCACCTGGTTGGCGTTGCTCCCCACTTTGTTGTTCCACAAAATCGCATTCTGGAACACAGGGGTGGCGCTGCGGTTGTAGAGCCCTGCACCTGCAGTGGTGGCGGTGTTGGCATTCAGGGTGACGTTGGTGAAGGTGGGGGCCACATTGCCCGATCCATCTCCGATCACCAGAATGGCCCCTCCCTGATGGTGCGAGGTGTTGCTGTAAAACAGCGTGTTGGTGAACCGGGCTGCAGAAACACCGCCCGTGTCTCCAGAGAGGGCCACTGCGCCGCCCCCAATGGTGCTGCTGGTGGTGTCTGTCCCTGTGGTGGCATTCCCGGAGAAAAGACCCCTGAGCACGGTGGGGCTGGTGGTGCCTGCATCTCCATTCAGGAACAGTGCACCCCCTGCAGTGGTGGCCGCATTGCCTTTGAAAATCAGGTCTGTGAGGGTGGGGCTGCAGGTGTTGCTGCTTCCCGAACCGTCACAGTACAGCCCTCCTCCCATGCCATCTGCTCCTGTGGAGGTGGCGGACCCTCCCGTGATGGTGAGCCCGTCCAGAACGGTGGTTGCACCGACAGGGTCTGCAGCGGTGCCCTGCACCCACACCACGTGCTGGCTGTTGCTGCCAGAAATGCCACTGGTGCTGGAGGTCACACCACTGCTGGTGGTGTCGTTGCCGTCGATGTCTCCAGAGAGAATGGTCTTGTTGGTGCCGGGGTTGCGTGCAGCCAGGGTGGTTTCATTGCCAGAAAAACCCCCATAAAGCTTGTAGCCTGCTTCCAGGTAAAAAGTGGCTGCAGCATTGTCAGAAGTTGTGCTGAGGGTGGTTCCAGTGCGGTCCAGCCCCTTGCTGCCAGCATCGGGGTAATACACCCCATCTGCCAGCCAGATTTCGGTGGGGACCTGTCCGCCCTGGGCGGCCACCAGGGCATCTCCCAGCGTTTTGTAGGCGGTGGCCCAGCTTCTGCCGTTCTGCGCTGTGTTGGTGGTGTTGGCATCCACATACACCCGACCATCGGTGAAGCAGGCGATGTTCACGCCCTGGGTCAGGTACACCGCAGCAGAAGTCAGACGACCTGCCACGCGGGTGTCACACAGGTAGCGTCTGGTGTAGCCCAAAATGGAGGTGGTGCTGCCGCCCAGCAATTGAACTTCCGTTCCAGCACCCAGCAGAGCAGCACGGCTCTGGACTGCACTGCTGGATTGTTCCTCGATGCTTTCGGTCACGCGGGTCACGCTGTCGGTGAACACATCGAACCACAAACTGAATTTGTAGGGGTTGTTGCTCTCGGTGGTCTGTTTGGGGAGGCGCACTGCAAACGTGACCACCCCTTCATAGCTGCTGCTGCCCGGATTTGCAGTCAGGATGCGGTCGCTGCTGGAGGCCGTCTTGCGCACCACATAGCCGTAATTGAACACCTCATCCACACCCAGAGAGGCCGCAGAAGGCAAATCTGCATCTTCAAAGGCTTGCAGGTCTGCACTGTTGCTGCGCAGAGAAGCCCCGGACACCGGATCAAAAACCATCCCGTGGGTGGGTTTGATGCAGTTGGCAATGGTGGTGGGGTCTGTGTAACTGGTGTTGTCAAACTTCCTGAGGGCTCCGACAGCGTTGGTGCCGTTGGTGCTGCCGTTGGCATCCACAGCCACCAGGGTCAGGTTGCTGTTGGCCTGGTTGTAAGCGGTTCCGGTTTTGTTGGCATTGCGCACCTGATAGGTGACATACAGGTAGCGGGCCCCCTTGCTGTAATCACAATCGGCATCGGTGACTTCTGTGCCATCGGTGTCAAAGTAACCATTGCTGAGGAACTTGAGCTGGATGCCATTGGAAAGCAGGGTCAGGTCGCCAGCAGCCTGCTTCTGCACTGCTGTTTTGCTTTCTCCATAATTGATTTTGCTGGAGAGGTTCTGGGTGCCAATGGCATCGAACACCACCTCGACCATTCCTCCTGTGTTGGGCTGGGTGGGAGGAGTGGTGGGTTTGGAAGCAGGCGGAGCAAACATGTTGCATCCTGCCAAAAAAAACACCAGACCCAGGGGGGCAACCCTGGACCTGATGTCACGGAAAACGCTGGATTGTTCAGACATAAAACTCCACTGTGCAGCTGCCTGATGAAAGGCAGTGCACCACAAACGAGAAGTTCAGGTTAAAGACAAGGATCAGAACGGAACGCTCTGGGCCAGCGTGACATGCTGCCACTGGCCACAGTGGGTCAATTGGGGTTTGCGGTAAGGCTGGTTTTGAGCTGCAGTGGAGGGATGTGCTGGGGTGTCTTGGACGGCAACGGGGTTTTGTGGCATTGGAACAGGATTCATGGGCACCTCAGACAATCTTGCTTCTTGACTCAGAGTATTGATTTCAGATGTTAACAACTTGTTAATGGCTGGACACAAAGGGAGCTTCATGAAGCTTGATCAGCTGCACACCCTGGCAAGACAGCCACCCCACCCCTCTCATGATCTGCAGGCACAATGAACAGCATGTCGGGAACACATGCACTGGACATTGCCATTCTGGCCGCACGGGCTGCAGGACAACTGCAGCTGGAAGGCCGCAAGAACCTGAAATCTTTTGAGCAGAAAAGCCATTTCAACGACCTGGTGACCGAGGTGGACCGCGAATCTGAAGCCATCATCCGACACACCATCCTGACCCACTTCCCGGACCATGAAATCCTGGGGGAAGAAGGCGGATCGGTGGGCAGCAGCGCAAACCGCTGGATTGTGGACCCCCTGGACGGCACCCACAACTACGTGCGCGACCTCCCCATGAGCGGGGTCAGCATTGCCTTCGAGCAGGATGGGGAACTGATTGCAGGGGTGGTCTTTGATCCTGCCAGAGATGAGCTTTTCACCGCCGTTCGGGGAAAAGGGGCTTTCCTGAACGGAGAGGGTATTTCCGTGAGCACTTACGGCTCCATGCAGGACCCTCTGGCCCTGGCAACTGGATTTTCCCGCCATCCGGGGTCCAGAGAAGTTTCTTTAAAGCAATTCACCACCCTGATCCAGATGGGCCTCTCAGTGCGCAGGTACAGCAGTTCCACCCTGACCCTGGCTTATGTGGCCTGTGGGCGGCTGGATGCCTACTGGGACCTCAAACTGGCCCCGTGGGACACCGCTGCTGGCACCCTGCTGGTGCAGGAAGCAGGGGGGCAGGTCACTGCTGTTTCTGGTGAAGCGCAACAGGCTGGAGGTTCTTTGCTGGCCACAAACGGAGTGCTGCACACTGAACTGGTGCAGCTGCTGGGGCAGTAAAACAACAAGCCGCTCAAGGGGAAGGTGAAACCCACCTTCCCCTTTTGCTTCCCCTTTTGCTGTTAAATTCTGGCCACCACCTTGCCAAACGGCACCTCTCCTGCTTTCAGTTTGACCAGCCATTCGGGAATTTCTTCCAGGGTGATCTGCTCGGAAATCAGGATTTTCACCTTGCCATCCAGCACCAGCTGGGCCAGTTCAGTCCCCATCTGGCTGAGGTCCCGGATGGCTGCGTCGTCCTGGCGGGCGTGGGCAGACCCCAGCATCACGTCATGCACATGCACCCGGTACCCCAGGTTCTGCACGGCTTCGGGTTCAGGACGGCCTGCAATGAAAGCCAGTTGACCTTCAGGGTGCAGCAGCTCCAGACTTCTGGTGGCACTGGCCCGATTCACCGTGTCCAGCACCACATCCACACCGCCACCAGCAGCCTGCAGGATCTGCTCTTTGAGGTTCTGGTCGCGGTAATCGATCACCACATCTGCCCCCAGAGAGCGCACCAGTTCGTGCTTGGCAGGACTGGCCGTGGAAATCACCCTGGCCCCCAGTGCATGGGCAATCTGCACAGCAAAACTTCCCACCCCTCCGGCCCCTCCCTGGATGACCACGGTCTGGCCTGCTTTGAGGCCACACACCCGCACCAGCGCCTGATAAGCCGTGAGGCCTGCACAGGGCAAAGCAGCTCCTTCCTCAAAACTCCAGCTCTTGGGAAGGCGGGTCACGGCCCGGTGGTCCACCTGGATGTACTCCGCAAAGCTTCCAGAACGGGCAAGGTCTGCATGGAAAAAGACCTTTGCACCCACCTCGATGCCCTGCACGTCACTGCCCACCTGAACCACTTCACCTGCACCATCCACACCCAGCGTGTGGGGATACTGCCAGCTGGGATGACCATTGGTGGCCAGTTTGTAATCCACCGGGTTCAGGCTGGCGGCTTTCACCTGCACCAGCAGGTCTCCGGGCTTCATTTCAGGCAAATCTGCGTTCTGTGGGATCACATGATCAAGTCCAGGTTCCGTGATTTGAATGGCTCTCATGCTTCTGACCATACCCGATTCTGTGGTGGGGATGTGTGTTCGGGGGTTTGCCGAGGGGGTTTCTGGAATTGGGTGCATTTGAGATTTCTTCCACTGGGCGAGGCATGCTGTCTTGTGCAAGACGAGGGACCATCTCGCGGTCCCTCTGCACGCTCGCCCCGACAGACCTCGTTTGACATTTTTTCCATTGGGCGCAGCGTGCTGCGCCCCTACATCGGCCCTCGGCATCTTGGTGTAGCATGACGGTGTTATGGGGACCAAATTTCAGGGCAGCGACAGTCAAATCCAGGCACTGAATGCCTACATCAAATTGCATCGCGCTGCAGCCACCGTGGAAGCCGCAGCCAACCAGCACCTGCAGGACCATGACCTGAGCCTCAGTCAATTCAGTGTGCTGGAGGCACTGTTTCATCTGGGTCCCCTCACACAGAAGCAGCTGGGCGAGAAGATCCTGAAGTCCAAAGGGAACCTGACCATGGTGATTGACAACCTGGAAAAGCGCGGCTGGGCGGTGCGGGAGCGCAGTGCAAAGGACCGCCGCAACATCCATGTGAACATCACCCCGCAGGGCCACGATTTGATTGCTGGCATTTTGCCCGGGCATGTGGAGGGCATCGAAAAGGTGTTTTCGGGGCTGACCCCTGAGGAATTGTCTGTGCTGGCCAGTTTGTGCCGCAAGCTGGGACTCCATCTGTCTTCTGGTTCCTGATGTCTGAACCTTCAGCACCAGATCAAAAGGTGCTTTTTTCACAAATTGGTTTAATATTAAACTGTTTAATGTGGATGTAGGAGGTTCACATGCGCAACCCCATTCAGGGCATCCACCACATCACCGTGCTGGCCAGCAATCCCCAGAACAACATTGACTTTTACACCACCGTGCTTGGACAGCGTCTGGTCAAAGTCACCGTCAATTTCGATGATCCCGGCACCTACCACCTGTACTACGGAGACAGGGTCGGCACCCCTGGCACCATCCTCACCTTCTTTCCGTGGTACGGAGCAAAAAGAGGACAGCGGGGCAACGGAGAGGCTGTCGCCACCGCCTACAGCATACGACCAGACAGCCTGGAGTACTGGAGAAACCACCTTCAGGACAGCCTGATCTCCCACACGGAAAGCACCCGTTTTGGAGAAACCGTGCTGACCTTTGAAGACCCGGACGGCATGCTTGTCGAGATCATCACCAACGCCAGTGAAGCCGCTCCAGTGGCCTGGGAAAACAGCCCCATTGCAGAGCAACACGCCTTGCGCGGCTTTCACAGCGTGACTTTGTGGGCAGACAGCAACCAGAGCTCAAAAACCTTGCTGGAAACCCACCTGGGCATGCTTTACCTGGGCTCAGAAACCGACCCGGAAGGCACCCGTCACCGTTACCAGGGCGTGTCCGAAGGGGTGGGGCTGTATGTGGATGTGGTCGAAAGGCCCGGTCAAGCCAGAGGCCACAGCGGAGCAGGCACCATCCACCACGTCGCTTTGCGCACTGTGGATGACACAGAGCAGCAGGAATACATGCATCACCTGTTTTCAAAAGGCTACGGGGTGACCCAGGTGCAGGACCGCCAGTACTTTCACAGCATCTACTTCCGTGATGTGTCGGGCGTGCTCTTTGAAATTGCCACCGATGCCCCCGGATTTGATGTGGACGAGGAGGTCTCAGAACTGGGCAAACACCTGAAACTCCCCTCCTGGTACGAACCCAGAAGGGAAGCCATCGAAAACCGGGTGCGCCAGATCACCAATCCCGAATATGGAATCACCATTGGCAACCGCTGAACACACAAAAACACAAAACCCTCCAGAAAAATTTCTGGAGGGTCGGCCTTTTGAGGTTCTGGAAAAGGAGGGAGAGGAAACCGGAACCTGAAAAGGCCAAGCACTTCGGAGAAGAAGTGAGACATTGCAGATCACTCTGATGGAGGAGGAAGTGCTTAGCTGAGATCAGAATAGCAGCCACAATCAAACAGTTTTCCCGTGTTTTTCGTGAACGCTTTTTAACACGAGGAAACACGGGAAAACCCCGTAAAGCCCAGGAAAACACGCTGCTCAGGCTGAAAAATGCTGTTGCAACCAGCGCTGGGTGAGCATCAAATCCTGACGGGTCAACTGGTGACCGCTGGACAGTTCTTCGGTTTGCACCTCTGCCCCACTGTCTTGCAGATAAGAAAGCAAAGCACGGGCATATGGCCTGTAAGGGTCCATGGCTCCCAGCGTGATCAGCACCGGCTTTGCAGTCAGGGGCACCTGAACCGGGGCTTCCAGTGGCATCACAGGCCGCCACAGCACCGCGCCCGCCAGGGATTCTGGATGACGGATCAGGGAAGCCACCGCAATGTTGGCCCCATTGGAATAGCCCAGAGCCACCCCTTTTGCAGGATCAAAACCGTAATGCTGACTGGCTTCCTGCACAAAAGTGGTCAGGGCATCGGCCTCGGATTTCAGGTGCTCCTGATCGTAACGGATGTCCGAAAACCGCCGGAAGAACCGTGGGCTTCCCTCTTCCAGGGAACGCCCCCTCACACTGAGCAGGCTGGCCTGAGGCGCCAGTTCCCGCCCCAGTTGCCACAGGGAGGTTTCGTTGCCTCCGGTGCCATGAAGCAAAAGCAGGGTGAGGTCTGAAGTGCCTTTTTCAAACTGGTGAATCCAGCCAGTGGGTGGGGTTGTGGTGCTGGTCATGGGTGTCCTCTCTGGTTTTTTCCAACAGGGCGATGCCGTCTTTTGCCCAGCATTCCTGGCACTGGGCGCAGCACGCTGCGCCCCTACACATTGCGTTTGAGATGGTTGCCGTTGGGCGAGGCACGCCTCGCCCCTACAATTGGACCCAGCTCAATCAATCGGCTGCAGGTTCCGCTCGATCTCGTCCCGACGGTGCTCCAGAAAGGGTGGCAGGATCAGTTTCTCTCCGATGGTGGCGAGGTCTTCATCTACAGCAAAACCAGGGCCATCTGTGGAGATTTCAAACAGGATGCCGTTGGGTTCCCGGAAGTACAGGGCACGGAAGTAATGGCGGTCCACGGCTCCACTGTTGGGCACCCCGAACTGCGAGAGGCGCTCAATCCACTGGTTGTACTGGTCTTCATCCGGGGTGCGGAAAGCCACATGGTGCACACCTCCTGCTCCGGGGCGGGTGGCAGGCAGTTCGGGTTGCACGGCCACATGCAGTTCTGCGTGGGGTCCCTCGCCTCCCATCTGGTAAACGTGCACGGTGTTGCTGGCATTGGAGGGGTCGGGGTATTCCCGCACATGCTGCATGTTCATGATTTTGGTGAGCACAATGTCGGTGGTTCGCAGTCTGGGCACACTGAGGGTGATGGGTCCCAGGCCCCGAATCTGGTGTTCGGTAGGAACAGGGCTGTTTTCCCAGGGGTGCACGGGGTCTCCGGTGCCGCCATCCTCGATCAGGGAGAGCCTCTGTCCTTCCGGGTCTTCAAAGTCCAGCACCAGACGGCCATCCCGTTCGGTGAGCTGGGAGGCTGTGACGCCCTGGGCTTTCAGGCGTTCCTGCCAGAATTTGAGGGTGTCTTCTCCCTGCACCCTGAGCCCGGTGCGCACCACGCTGTGGGTGCCCCGGACTTCTCTGGGCACCTTCCAGTCAAAAAAAGTCAGATCGTGGCCCGGAGATCCCACCCGGTCCGAGTAGAACAGGTGGTAGGCCCGCACATCGTCCTGGTTGACGCTGCGTTTGATCAGGCGCATGCCCATCACCTGGGTGTAGAAGCGGTGGTTTTCCCGGATGCTGGCAGACACGGCTGTCAGGTGGTGGAAACCTTTGAGTTCCAGTTCCATAAATGCCCTCTTTCGCTGCCTGAGTGTGGGTCAGGTCTTTGCCCTGCTGGGTTTTTTGCGGCTGTCCCGGTCTTTTTTCACCCGCTGCAGCAAGTTGCTCAGGGTCTGAAGTTCGTCACGGGAAAGCCCTGAAAACTGTTCTGCATGGTGCTGAATCACCCTGGGGAAGGCCTGATCCATCAGGGTTTTTCCTGCTGGGGTGAGGTGCAAGCACTTGAATTTCCCCGAGGAGGTGCGTTCCAGCAGTCCCCTCTGGGTCAGGCGTTGCACGTGGTAGGTGATGTTGGGCGCACTGACCAGCATCCCTGCAGCCAGGTCCTGCTGGGCAATGCCCGCGTTGACAGAAACCAGCGCCAGCAAATCAAATTCCGTGCTGCTGAGGCCCAGATCCCAGAGAAGCTCCTGCAGGTCATTCTGGCTGTCCAGGTGGATGTGGGCCAGCCGACGGTAGGTTCTGATCTCCAGATGCTTGATGGGTTTTTTAAGCGTCTGAGTCATGGTGCGTCTCCTTCTTTTAAGTTAAATCTTTAATTGAAACCTGTCGGTCTGTTGGATCACAGTTGGGTCATCCTGCACAGCTGGAACACCTCCCAAAACAACAAAAAACCCAGGTTTCGGCCTTGGGTTTGATGCTGTTGGGTAGTTTCACCCATTAGAGCATGAGTGCCTGACCAGGGTGTGAGGAATTCTTAAGTTGGACTTAAGAAAAGCTTTGTCCAGCAGCACAGCATGACTTCTCTTCCAGCTTTTTCAGGGCCTGACCCCTGAAAACACACATTGAAGGGCCTTTCCAGATGATGCTTGCATTGAGAGGTTCAACCCATGGAAAGGATGGGCTTCACCCTGTCCTGGAAAGCCAGATGCCCAGCCATCTGAATTTAAACCCGGTGCCCTGCAGCCCTTAAAGCTTCCAATGTGACTTCCAGCTGGTGGGCTTTCACCAGCAGGTAATCGGTGTTGTAGGTGGAGATCGCAAAAATGCCCACACCGGCCACGGCCAGAGGGCTGGTCACAGCATTGAGGATGCCCGTCTGGTCAAAAGCAAAAGGCCCTTCAAATTTGAAGCAACGCCAGTCCAGGCTCACCTGTGGGGCTTCAAGCTCCACGCTTTGTGGGCAGACAATGGAAAGCTCTTCCTCGTTCAAGGTCACCGAGACAAAAGCGCCTCTGGGGAAAGCAGGCAGGGGGGTTTCCGGGGGGAATTGCAGGACTTTGTAGGCCTCTGGAAGCAGGGTGAGGGTCAATTCGGGCATTCAAAACCATCCTTTCAGTCCAGATTGTATCCAGAAATCTGCAAAGAGGGTGCTTGAAGTTCTGCTCAGATACAAAGCAGACCTGCGCCACAGCGACCCTCAGGGAAATACTGCCCTGATCTGGGCTGCAGTGTCCAACCAGATTGCTGTTTTTGATGTGCTTTTGCAGCATGGAGCCAATTCGAAAGTCAGAAATCAGGATGGAGAAACTGCTCTGGACTGGAAGCAGAAACACCAGAAGCTGCAAAAGTGATCGCCTGACCGGGTCAGTGCTCCCTGCGTTTGACGCTTCTGGTGGCGGTGGCCGTCCAGGGGTCTTCGGGCCAGGGGTGTTTGGGGTAACGGATGCGCAGTTCCTTGCGCACCTCGGGGTAGGTGTTCTGCCAGAAACTGCGCAAATCCTGCGTGACCTGCACGGGCCTGCGTGCAGGAGAGAGCAGGTGCAGCAAAACCCTGTTCCTTCCAGCATTGACAGCAGGCGTGTCCAGCAGCCCAAACATCTCCTGCAACTTCACAGCCAGCACCGGGGTGCTCCCATCCGCGAAATACTGCACTTTGATTTTGAACCCACTGGGCACCTCCAGGCTTTTTGGAGCAAAGTCCTCCAGAAGTTGCAATTTTTCCCAGGGCAAGAGGCCCAGCAGGATGTTCGGAAGGTCCAGTTTCTGGAAGTCTTCCCGTTTGCGCACCCCTTGCAGGAACCCTCCCAGCCAGGATTCCAGGGTGTCCAGCAGACCCTGATCTGAAACATCCGGCCACTCTTCTTCTGGACGCCACAGGCGCAGGCTTTCCACCCGGGCCTGCCACTGGCGGGTGTCTTCGGTCCAGTGCAGGAGGTGCAAGCCTTCTGAACGCAGGGCCTGACAGAGCACCTGCACTTTCTGGTCTTCCGGGATGTCCTGCAAACGGGTGCTTTCAATCACCAGTTCCAGATAGCGGATTTCCCGCCTTGCCACCAGGGTGCCTGTGCGGCTGTCCCACTGCAAAACATCCTGGGTTCTGAAATCTGCTGTTAAATCCTGGATGTTCAGCGGGCTTGCCAGATGGATGCGCCCCTCATCGGTGCCAGAATCCAGGTGGGCCACCGCCAGCCAGGGTTCACCCTGCAAAGGATCGTGGTCTTTCAATTTGACCCCTTTTCCCTGGGCCAGACGGTAGCGCAGGTGGTCCCCTTCCCGCAGTTTGGCCACCCGTTCCGGGTAAGCCCAGGCCAGCAGCAAACCCACCTGTTCATGCCGGGGCATGCGGTTTTCTTCGGGGACTTTCAGCAGCCTGCGCCACTGCAAGGCGAGGCGTTCAATGCGTTTCAGCGCACCCTCTCCCCCACTTTTGCGGCTGCGCCAGTGCCTCAGGGCCTCCACCCGCAAAAACACATCCGAGCCTGCCTCTCTGGTCAGGGGATCCCGTTCTTCCAGCAAAGCCGCCACATCTGCCGCCAGTGCCCCCAGGCCCACCGACTCTGCTTCCAGCAGCAAATGGGCCAGTCTGGGATGGGTGGGGTATTTCAGGAGGGCTTTTCCTCTGGGGGTGATGTTTCCCTCAGCCACTGCACCCAGGTTCTCCAGCACTTCTTTTGCCTGCTTCAGGGCGGCCTGGGGTGGAGGGGTCAGCCAGCAGAGGTCAGCCGGATTTTTCACGCCCCACTGGGCCAGATCCAGCAGCAATGGGGCCAGATCCGCTTCCTGAATTTCTGGAAGGCGGCTGGAGAGCAACTGGTTCTGGGTGTTTGAAGACCACATGCGGTAACACACCCCAGGACCCAGACGGCCTGCACGTCCTGCCCTCTGGTTGGCGGCATCCAGCGTGATCCGCACGGTTTCCAGACGGCTCAGGCCTGACCTGGGATCAAAACGGGCAATGCGGGTATAGCCACTGTCGATCACCACCCGGATGCCCACAATGGTCAAGCTGGTTTCAGCAATGGTGGTGGCCAGCACCACTTTGCGGCGGCCCGCAGGATCAGGAAGCAAAGCCGCCTGCTGCGCTGCCTGCGGCAATTCCCCATACAGGGCGTGCAGGGAAATTTGAGGATGGCGCTCTGAAAGCAAAGCCAGCGTCCTCTGGATTTCCCAGCTTCCGGGCAGAAACACCAGCACATCTCCAGCTTCCTCTTCCAGCGCTCTGGACACCACCCCTGCAGTCAGTGCAGGCAAAGGACCTTCCAGATCCCTGGGCAGGTACCGCACCTCGATGGGGTAACTGCGTCCCAGACTGGTCCTGACTGGAGCATCGTCCAGCAAGCGGGACAGGGCCGCTCCGTCCAGCGTGGCAGACATGATCAGGAGCCGCAAATCTTCCCTCAGCACCTGCTGCACTTCTCTGCACAGGGCCAGCGAAAGGTCTGCCTGCAAGCTGCGCTCGTGGAATTCATCGAAGATGACCAGACCCACGCCAGAAAGCTCTGGATCGTTTTGCAAAATGCGGGTCAGGATGCCCTCTGTGACCACCTCGATGCGGGTTTTGCTGGACACCTGGGTGTCGAAACGCACCCGGTACCCCACGGTCTCCCCCACTTTTTCACCCAGCACCTCGCTCATGCGGGCAGCAACCGCTTTTGCAGCCAGCCTGCGGGGTTGCAGCATCACGATTTTCTGGCCTTCCAGCCAGGACTCATGCAGCAATTCCAGCGGCAACACCGTGCTTTTTCCGGCTCCGGGAGGGGCTTCCACAATCACGGTGCCAGCAGCAGCAAAATCTGCTTTCAGATCGGGAATCAGGTCAAAAATGGGGAGGGGTTCAGGGAGACTCACGTGCGGGTATTGTATCAGGGGTGGGCTGATGCAGCATTCAGAATCCCAAAACAAAAAATTCGCCTCTATGGGCGACTGATAGATACAGTTTATCCCGTTATGCAGTATTCGTCAAGAACCATGCACTGTCCTGGCCTGTACTGGCCCATGTGTCACCACCAAGCCTGAACACTGAGCGTCCAGAAAGCCATTCAGCGGATTGCACCCACCGCAAAAAAAACCGCATGATGACCCATATGTCCACAACCGAACCTGCTGCGCCCGCTGAAACCCAGTGGCACTTTCATGCCCGCATCCTCCTGCTGCATCCCACTGAAAATCACGTCCTGCTGCACCATGAAGCCCTTCCTGCCATAGACCACACCGAAAGCCTGTACATGGGCAACAAGGTGGCTGGACTGCTGGAAGCTTACAGCGATCTGGTGTTCCTGCAGCGTCTGAGCATCGTCAAAGACAAAGTTTCTGAATCCGAGGGCCATGTGCATTACGTGTTCGCCCTGGTCAAACGCACTGCAGACCTGCCCAAAGGGTGCCGCTGGGCAGACCCCTCAGCACTTTCAGAAGATGTGCAGGAGTTTGCTTTGCAGGCCCTGAATCCCAGTCCCAGATTGCCCTGGAGGTCCAGAGGATGGTTGGATCAGGCGATTTCGTGGGCAGATCAGGCCCTGCAAAAACAGGGTCTGGAACGCACAGGTCAGCCCGAAATGGTCAAAGCCTGGGAAATCAGCGTGCTGTACAAACTTCCCATTCAGGGAGGCACAGTGTTTCTGAAAGCCGTGCCCGATTATTTTGAACGGGAAGGCCCCCTGACCCGGTGGTTGTCTGGTTTGCATCCCGGGGCCGCGCCAGAAGTGCTGGCCCTGGACCCGGAGCAGAACATCTTTCTGTTGAAAGGAGCAGGCCATGAAAAAGTCGGGCCAGAGAAAGCCCAGACAGCAGTCCAGCTTCTTGCCACCCTCCAGCGCAAAACCGAAAGCCGCACCGGGGAACTGCTGCAACTGGGGTGTCTGGACCGGGGATGTCAGGCCCTCAAGCAGCATGTGCAGGACCTTCTGGTAGACGATGGGGCTCTGGGTGCAGGTGACCTGCTGACCCCCGAAGAGCAGATCAGGCTGAAAAACACCCTTCCAGTGCTGCACCAGATGCTGGACGATCTGGACAGCAGTCCCATCCCATCCACCCTGGTGCATGGAGACGTGCATCTGGGGAATGTGGTTTCAGAGGGCGACACCCTGACTTTTCTGGACTGGAGCGACGGTTCGGTCAGCCATCCTTTCATCGACATGAACAGCAGGTATTTGCTGGACAGCGAAAATCCTGATGAACTCCAGCAGTTGACCGACAGCTATTTGCAGGCATGGACCGATGTGCTGCCGCTGGAAGATCTGCGGGAGCTTCATAAAAAAGCGGTGCTGGCTGGAGAGCTGCACAGGGCGGTCAGTTACCACCGCTACATCATTCCCGGAGTGGGGGGAAAGAGCGACTGGGACGATGCTTACATCTGGCACCTCAAAAACGTTCTGAACGTGCTGGAGAGGTGAAAAGAGAAACTTCAGATACAAGATATAGACATCGCACATAGATCAAATACCGTATATTGCGCTTCTGATCCCAGAGGCGTACAATCTTGCCCATGGGAAAAGCACTTGAACTGACCGATGAAAATTTCCAGATCAGCATCCAGAACGGCTACACCCTGGTGGATTTCTGGGCTCCCTGGTGCCCTCCCTGCCGCTTCATTGGCCCCATCATTGAAGAACTGGCCAGCACCTACGAGGGGAAAATGACGCTGGGCAAAATCAACGTGGACCACAACCAGCACACCGCCCTGAAATACAAAGTGATGAACCTGCCCACCGTGATCCTGTTCCACAACGGCGAAGTGGTCGAGGTGATCGTGGGAGCGCGCAACAAGAACCAGTACGGGCAGGCCATTGACAGACACCTGCTGGCCGGGGTTTGAGCCTCCTGTCAAGCCCCCAGGCTCCTGATTGCTGACCTGGGTCTCGTTACAATGCTAGGGTGCCCAACCCGTTGCATCCCGATGTTCTGATGGCCACCCGGCACAGTGCTGTGTTGCTCTGGGAGTCAGGTCAGATTGCACTGACCGTCCAGACCCTGCAAACGCTGCTGGATGCTGCACGCAAGCAGCATGATTTTGCGGTGTTGCATGAATCGGTTTTCTCAGCGCTGCCAGAAGACCTGCTCTGCAACACTGCAGTGGCAGAGCAATATGCTTTTGTGCTGTGTCGGGCCAGGAAACAGCCTGCGTACCTGAATTTTCTGGAACGTTTTTCACACCACCACCACCCCACCCCTGCCCTGAAGGTGGTGCAGGGGTGGGCCCTGATGTACAACCAGCAGCAAAGCAACATCGAAACCGCACTGGTTTTGCTGCAAGCGCAGGAAGGACAGACCCAGGGCTGGTTTGAGGGTTTGCGCCTGAGGATCCTTGGAGAGTGTCTGGCCTGGTTGAACAGAGCAGGCTGGGAAGCGCATTTTGTGCAGGCCAGACAGCACCTGACGGGCGCTTCACTGGGCCTGTGCCTGATGGAAGAAGGCACCTACCAGGCCAACCACGGACGCCCACTGGAAGCCCGCACCTTGTGGGCCGAAGCGCTGCCCCTGCTGCGTGAAGATGCCCATTACCATGCATGGTTGCGTTACAACCTGGGCATCACCATCCTGGGCACCTACCCAGAAGAGGCCGAAAGGCATTTTCTGGAACTTGAACAGTTGCGTCACCGCCAGGAGGCAAAAGATTTCCTTGCCTCTGCATGGCGGGGCCTGGGGTCGGCCAGACGCGTGCTGGGTGAACTGGACCGTGCTGTTGCCTGCTACCGGGAAGCCCTGAAGCGGGCCACCGAGAAAGACGACAGGGAGCAGGCGCTCTGGGGTCTGGGACGCACGTTCACCCAGGCAGGCAAAGCCTTTGAAGGGCTGTCTTTCCTGAAAGAAGCCCACCAGGTGCAAGAAGCCCGGTGGATCCAGGCAGACATGGCCGTGGCCCACCTGCTGCTGGAGGATCTGACCCGTGCCGAAAAAGCTGCACACAGCATCGACCTGCACAACGCAAAACGTTCTGGTCAGGTGGCACTCTTGTGTCTGGCAGAAATCAGCAGGCAGCAAAACCAGATGGATCAAGTCCAGAAACACCTGTCCAGCATTGATTTTTCCCGGTGGCACCTCAGGGAAGACCGCAGGTGTTTTGAACACCTGTTTGTGCTGGCAGAACAGCTGGGGTTCCCTGCCATCAAAGTTTTCCCTCTGGTGCAGGGGTACACCGTGCAGGTGCAGGCCGAGGGGGTCCTGAACGTGCAGGTCAATGGCCGCCCCATCCCCCTTAAACCCACCAGCAAACCCGCAGAACTGCTGGTCCGGTTGCTGGAAAAAGACGGACGGGACACCCTGGACAGCCTGCTGGATGCCCTTTTTCGGGACGAGGACACCACCCGCCGGAAAGCCGGTCAGGCCCTGTGGAACCATGTCAAAAAATTGCGTGCCCTGCTGGGCTGGGAAGACAGCGTGCAGGCACCCGGTGGGGTGTTCCTGCTGGACCCCGGGGCCTGCTGGAATTACGACATGGCAGAAGCCCGGACCTCAGGGCGCAAGGTCCGGGGATTTCTGGAAGGGGTTTATTCCGAGTGGGTGCTGGAAACCCAGCAGGAACTGGGCACCACCTGAACAGCTTTACTTGATGGGCACCGCTGCCAGCACATCCAGCGAAATGCACGCTGCCATTCGGGAAAATCCGGTGTTGTTGGGATGCAAATGGTCTCCAGTGTCGGTTTCTGGCAGCATGCACTGGGGATCCAGAGGGTCCCGGATGGCTGCATCAAAATCAATCACACCATCTGGAACCCCTGTTTCCGATTCACTCAGGCATCCTGGGCCACCCTTTGAAGTTGCTCTCCCAGGCCTTCCACAGCAAGGCGGATGGTCTGCCCTGCCTGCAGGTAAACAGGTTCGGGTTTCTGGCCCAGACCCACACCGGCAGGTGTGCCCGTGCTGATGATGTCTCCGGGTTGCAAGGACATGAACTGGCTGACACAACTGACCAGTTCGGCCACCGTGAAAATCATGTTGGCGGTGGTGCCGTTCTGGTAACGGTGTCCGTCCACCTCCAGCCACAGGGAGAGGTTTTGCGGATCTGGCACTTCATCGCGCGTCACCAGGTAGGGTCCAATGGGTCCGAAGGTGTCGCAACCCTTGCCCTTGTCCCAGGTGCCACCCCGTTCCATCTGGAATTCCCTTTCTGAAACGTCGTTAATGGTGCAGTAACCCGCCACATGGGAAAGGGCATTCTCTACAGAAATGTATTTCCCTGCCCTTCCGATCACCACGCCCAGTTCCACTTCCCAGTCGGTTTTTTTGCTGTTTCTGGGAATGAGGATGGTGTCATTCGGTCCCTGGATGGCACTGGTGGCTTTCATGAAAATGATGGGCTCTTTTGGGTAAGCCGCTCCGGTTTCATCCGCGTGGTCTTTGTAGTTCAGTCCAATGCAGATGAATTTTCCCACCCTGGCCACGCAGGCCCCGATTCTGGGGTTTCCGGTGACCTCAGGGAGGGTGGAAAAGTCAAGCTGACGCAGGTTTTCCAGCGCTGCATCGCTGAGGGTCTGGGGGTTCACGTCGCGGATCACACCGCTGAGGTCGCGGAGGGTTTCTCCATCCAGAAGGCCGGGTTTTTCCTGTCCTGGTTCGCCAAATCTCAAGAGTTTCATGGGTTGGACCATCCTCCATCAATGATGTGCACCTGTCCGGTGGTGAATGGGCTTTCATCGCTGGCCAGACACACGGCCAGAAAAGCAATCTCTTCGGGGGTTCCGGGGCGGCCCATCTGCTGACGGGACACAAAAAGCGGAACGCACCACTTCAGAATTTACACCCTGCGCCTGGGCCTGGGTGGCAATGCGCTGCTGCAGAGATGGGGAGTCCAACGTTTCGGGGCAGATCACATTGCAGCGGACGCCCTTTAGCACATCATCTGCAGCCACAGTCTGGCCCATGCCAATCACAGCGGCTTTGGTGGCCCCACAGACAAAACGGATGGAGCCGCCCATCCCTGGCCCGCATGTCCGTCACCTGCACCATCGAGAGCAATTCAAACCCACCTGCTGAGCATGTGGACTTTCCTGCCCCACCACACCCCCGGAAACCAAAGCTTCCATTTCAGCATGCTGTTCCGTCAGATAGCGTCACGACAAACATGTAATTTTTGTGCACAGTGAACGAATCAAGCATTTTCATTTATAGTTCTGAAATAACATATAACTCAGTTCAGTCATTTATATGTTTTGACTTTGATTATTTTCAAACGACATGATATGACGCATTCAAATTCAACCATGTGGGCATGCAAAAGAAACCGCATACCCCCAGATCCGCATCTTCGTTTAAAGCCCTCTCTCTTCGCAAAGTTGGCATTTTCTTTCTGCTTTCTTTGCTGACTGTTGGAGCGGTGGCTCCAATGGCCCATGCGGAAGGAGATCCCCCCAAACCCACTTCTGGCGGCTGAGCAGGCGCGACACCTTTTCAGGAATCCCCCCAATGGCCTCTGGGGGGTTTTTCATGTAAGCTGCAGGCAGGTCATTTTCGGGCACACTCCTGAGTGATCTGCACTCAGATTCTTAGAGTGAATTGCACAATCCATTGTTTTATCGACCCATGCACGACGCCTCCTGCCTACCCTTACAGCAGGAGGCACGTTCATGTTTGACAGCGACAACCCACACCACAAAAAAGCCCGCAAGCTTTTCGAGATCATCGAGATGCTGAGGGACCGCCCTTGCACTTCCAGAGAACTGTCCCAGCGTCTGGGCATTTCCCAGCGCAGCGTGCAGCGTTGCCTGAGGGATTTGCAGGATTTGCAAATTGGCCTGCGCCAGAACAAAAACATCGCTGGCGTTTTCATTTACTCACTTCCCAGTCAGGCAGAACAACTCAATGAAGTGGAAACCCTGATCACCCACAATGCGGTGCGCATGCTTTACCACCATGCCACTTCCCCCAACCACCATTACCTGAGGGTGCTGGAAAAACTGGCCGCCAAACTGGGAGAACCCGCCAGATCCATTGTCCAGCGCAGCACCCGCAACCTCAAGCAGCGGGTCAGTCCTGTGCCAGACGAGGGACGCACCCTGGAAACCGTGGCAAGGGCCTGGCTGCATGGCAAAGTGGTGCAATTTGATTACCAGAGTCCAGGACACACCGAAGGACGCCAGAAATATGAGCTGGAGGTGTATTTCGTGGAGGTCAGCCGCTCCAATCTGGCCACTTACGTGATTGGCTTTGAACGCAAATACCATCAGCAAATCCGCACCTTCAAGCTGTCCCGCATGAAAAACGCCGTTGTGCAGGCCACCACCTACCAGATTCCCGACTCTTTTGATCCCAGCCTTTACCTGTCTGGAGCCTGGGGCGTGATTGGCGCCAGCAGTGGCACCCCGGTTTCTGTGCGCCTGAAATTTGACCGGGAAGCCACTGTCCGCTTGCAGGAAGGCGGTTACCCCAACCTCACCATCACCCATGAATTTGCCGATGGCAGCAGCATTGCCTCCATTCAGGTGGGCACCGATCTGCAGGGTTTTCCCAGAGAAATCCTGCCCTGGGTGCTGTCCTGGGGATCCAAGGTACAGGTGCTGGAACCCCAGAGCCTCAGGGACCGTTGCCAGCAGGAAGCCCTGGCCATGCTGGCCCATTTTGCAAGCGGCGCTGCTTGCCCTCATGTGCAGCCTTCCTGAGCTCCTGAGACACAAACCCTGGCTTTTCACCGGAAGATTTTTCAATCTTCCGGTGTTGTTTTGCAATGCACTCAAAAAGCAAGCGAGCCCACAGTGGGCAGGACATCATGATCAAATCGTTACAGATGTACACAAAACGTAATTCAATTGTGAATCTTCAACAAAACAAATCCCTTGAAGAACAGGTGAACTCAAGATGAAATTTGTGATTAAATAAAGAGCACAGATCAACCTTTTCGCCCCACTTTCAGACAAACCAGCATGGGGTTATCAAAATGACCACCGCCAAAAACACCACCACCCAGGAAAACACCACCGCCACCCAGAACATCGAGCAAGCCATTCACCGTCTGGAGGTTGCTGTCAATGGCCTGCAGAACGGCTGGGACATGCACCACCACATCAAAGTGCAAGAACATCTGGCCGCCGCCCACAAATTGCTGGGCAACATCACAGGAGACTCACCCCTGCCTGCTCTGGCCCCTTTGCAGGTCAACACCCCCTTTCGTTTCAGGCGGGCCTGCATTCGCAAGTTGCGGGAGGTGCTGGACACCCTCAGCATCCATGAGGTGCGGGGCAACCCTTTTCTGATTGGCATGTGTGCTGAATCGATTGCTGAAACCTACCAGTTGATGTGCTGAAAATCTACTGCGTTGATCCGTGAAATGGAAGGATTCTGGCAAATCCTTCCATTTTAAAAAGCGGCCATGAGAGATCAAGCCTCTTGTTCTTCTGTCAAAGGCTCTAAACTGTTCAGCCCCACTGCCTGCAGACCGAATGCAGGCAGTGAGACTTGTCAAGGATCAACAGCAGCGATTTGAGGAAAGTTCAAACTGAACAGGCCGCTCAATCTTCATACTTGCAGACAACAAACCTGCTTTCTGAGGTCATTTCAAATTTCATTGTGTAAGATGCTTACTTTTGAAATCTCTGTCACAAATCCCACAACACTCCTCTGGCCCCCTTGAAAGCCCCTCAAAAGAAAATATCTTACACAACAAAAAGTCAGGTCTTTATGAGGAAAATGAGTGTCGTGGAATTGATTCCATCTGGTCTTGAAGTTTGACAGAACCCTGATCACAATGAAACCACATGAAAATTCAGACCCGGCATGCATTGGCCGCATCCCTGCTCACGTGCAGTTTACTGGCAGGTTGCAACACCCAGACTTCTTCTGTCATGGCTCCTGCCAGCACCACCCACAACACCACCATCACCCGACAAGCCCTTCCCATGCCCAACTGGAAAGAGCAAACCATTTACTTTGTGCTGACCGACCGTTTCTTCAACGGCAACACCAGCAACGACAACGGCAACAACAACAAAGCCGGAGACACCAAAGACCTCTCCAACCCCATGGGCTGGCACGGTGGCGATCTGGCAGGCATCAAACAAAAAATTGAGTCAGGCTACTTCAACCAGATGGGTTTCACCGCCATCTGGCTCACCCCGGTTTACCTGCAGGTGCCTGCAGTCATGGCCAACGATGGCCCCAATGCAGGCAAGTGGCACGCAGGTTACGCAGGTTACTGGTCTGAAGATTTCTTCAGTGTGGAACCCCACATGGGCAGCCTGCAAGACCTCAAAGACCTGGTCACCGCCGCCCACGCCAAAGGCCTGTATGTGATTCAGGACATGGTGGTCAACCATGCTGGATACAACGCACAGCTGAAAACCCAGCACGCCAACTGGTTCCACAGCGGATCCTGCCCCACCTGGAACGATGTCACCTGTCCCCTTTCTGGCCTTCCCGACTTCAACCAGGAGGTCACCGAGGCCAGAGACTACCTCAACAACTCCACCCGTTTCTGGGTTGATCAAACCGGCATTGATGCCATTCGCATGGACACCATGAAGCATGTCTATGACTCTTACTGGCCCCAGTACTTCGCCAGTGGTGGACCCGCAGACACCAGCAAAGTCTGGACGGTGGGTGAGGTTTTCGATTACAGCCCGGACAACCTGGCCCGCTACATGCGGCTGGGCAGCCCTTCGGTGTTCGATTTCGCGCTGCAAAAGGCCATGGTGGATTCCCTCGGGAAACGCGGCTCTCTGGACGCCATCTCTGGCGTGCTGGCCCAGGACAGCAAGTATCCCGATGCAGGCCGCCTCACCACCTTCCTGGACAACCACGACATCCGCCGCTTCATGAGCGAGGGCATCGAAATTGGCATTCCTGAAAACGAACAGAGAGAGCGTCTGGACGCAGCGACCAGCCTGATGTACATGGTGCGGGGCACGCCCAGCATTTATTACGGCACCGAGATTTACATGAAGGGCAAAGGGGACCCCTACAACAACCCCGCAGGCCAGACCAACCGGGAAGACATGAACTTCTCCGCCACCTCTTCTTCTGCCATGGTGGCCCGCCTGACCGCCCTCAACAAGGCCCGCAAAGACAACAAAGCCCTGACGGGCGGCAACTACAGCGAACTGTGGAAGCCCAATGGCGGCACCAACCTGCTGGCCTTCTCCCGCAACCTGTCTGGTCAGCCCTCCGTGGTGGTGCTGGTCAACGGCAGCGACCAGACCATTGACCTGGCAGGCCTGGGGGGCATCACCGTGGGCAGTGCGCTCACCGCAGGCAGTGCGCTCACCGAAATCACCGGCAAGAGCAACAACCTGAGCCTGAACGCCCAGGGCAAACTGGTGGGCAGCATTCCTGCCCGCAGCGTGCTGGCCGTAAAATCTGGGGGCACCAACTGCACCACTGTGGCCTTCACGCCCACCCCAACCAACTTCAAAGGCACCCCCGCAGACAAGAGCGCCATTCTGACCTGGGACCAGATCAACGATTGCCACCTGACTGGCCTGACCATTCAGTACAAAAAGACCACCGATGCCGCTTTTGGTGCAGCCATCACCCTGCCCAACACCAGCAGCTCCTACACCGCCACCGCCCTCACCAACGGAGTGAGCTACACCTTCCGCCTGACCGCCAAAGGCTCTGGTGGAGACAAACCCGTAGACACCACCGTCACCCCTGCCGTGCCTGCGGGCATCAACGTCTACTTCAAGAAGCCCGCAGCCTGGAGCACCCCCAACATCCACTTCTGGAGCGTGACCGCCTCCCCTGCCATTGCAGACAGCGTCTGGCCCGGAAAACCCATGAACCTGTACTGCGCCAGCTGGTACCAGTACACCTTCACGGCCGCCAGCAACGTGAACCTGCTGTTCGTGAACAGTGCCAACACCACCCAGAAAACCACCGATCAGGTGCGCACCAAGACCGGCTGGTACGACGGCAACACCAACACCTGGAGTGACACTGCACCCGCCACCGCCAACCCTGGCAGCTTCACCTCCAGTGCAGGCAACGCCCAGGTGACCCTGAACTGGACCGCCAGCCCCGACTGCGTCACGGGCTACAAGGTTTTCAGAAAACTGGCCACCGACGCTGCTTACCCCACCACACCCCTCGCCACCCTGGCCAGCACTGCCCTGACCTTCAATGACACCACTGCAGTCAATGGCACCACCTACGACTACCAGATTGTGGCTGTCAACGGCACCGCCCAGAGCAGCGGTCTGACCACCAGAGCCACCCCCGGCGCTTCCACGGGCCTCACCGTGCACTTCAAGAAGCCCAGCACCTGGGGCAAAGCCAACATCCACTTCTGGAATGTGGTCGCCAGCCCCGCCATCGCCAACAGCGTCTGGCCCGGCGTGACCATGACCCTGGAATCTGGCGACTGGTACAAATACACCTTCACTGGCGGCACCTCTGCCAACCTGCTCTTTGTGGACGGCAACAACACCACCGTTAAGACTGCAGACCTCACCCGCAACAAAGAAGGCTGGTATGACGGCAACACCAGCACCTGGTTCGACAGCAAACCCAGCGACGATCTGGTCGTGCACGTCAAACCCCCCACCACCTGGACCAAAGTGAATGTCCACTTCTGGAACGTGGTCGCCAGCCCCGCCATCGCCAACAGCGTCTGGCCCGGCGTGACCATGACCAGTGAAGGCAACGGCTGGTACAAATACACCTTCAGCAAAGCCAGCTCTGCCAACCTGCTCTTCGTGAACGGAGATGCCACCACCCAGAAAACCGTCGACCTGACCCGCAACAAAGAAGGCTGGTACGACGTGGCGCAAAGCAAGTGGTTTGACGCACAGCCCTGAAGCCCAAAAGCAGATTTGCCCCCTTACCCCTCTGGATTTCCAGGGGGGCTTTTCAGTGTCCTTCAGACCTCTTCAAAGGCATCTTGTGGGTTGAGACAGCAAAGTCTGCATCTTCCCCGGCCAGACGCACCTGATTGCGCCCGGTTCTTTTTGCCTGATAGAGCGCCTGGTCTGCACGCTGAATCCAGGCCCTCAGGGGCTCTGCTGGTTGTGAATCTGACACCCCAAAACTTGCGGTCACCTGATGCACCTGGGGAAAATCATGTTCAGCCAGCTGCAGGCGGATCTTTTCGGCCAGACGCAGTCCCTCAGGTGCTGTGGTCTGGGGCAAAAGCACCAGAAACTCCTCGCCTCCCCACCTGGACACCTGATGGGGGTCAGAAACGTGATCCTGAAGCACCCTGGCCACTTCACAGAGCACATCGTCTCCAGTGTTGTGACCGTGCTGGTCATTGATCTTCTTGAAGTGGTCGATGTCCAGCAAGATCAGGCAACTCTCCTCGAATTGCGCCTCCTGCAACTGTTCCAGCATGGCCCTGCGGTTGCGCAACCCGGTCAGGGGATCGGTGGAGGCCTGCTCCTGCAGCATCAGGCGGCGGGCTTCTTCCTGGTCAAACTGGGCCTTGAACCACGCCACTGCGGTTTGCAGCACCACACAGGCCAGCACAATGGTTTCCATGCTGAACATGTAAAGCCATTCCCGCCCGGTCAGCACATTGAAGAACAGGTCTGCCACCCAGGGAAGCACAATGCCCACCCCGGCCTGTACAGCAATCACCTGCAAGGCCCGGCGGTAAGAGAACGCCACCACCGAGAGGGAGGTCATGGCGAACAGCACAAAAAACCCCTCCAGACCCACCGGATTCAAAAAAGAAGCGGTGTAGATCTGGTTCCAGCACAGCAAAGTGCCCAGCAACAGGTTCAGGCGCTCAGCCCATTTGATGTCCGGTTTCTTGCTGAAGGTCAGGTACAGGTTGGAGCCCAGAAAAAGCGCAGCCATCCAGCCGTAAGCCAGCGGATGGGACCTGGAAAAAAAGCCCCCAGCAGGCACACCATGAAGGCGAACCCGGTCACGGTTTGATACAGCGGTTTCTTGAAACGCTGCACAAAAACAGAACTGGAGGGGGTGGGCAAAGCAGGTCTCATCTCACCTGAGTGTATCTGGGAGGGCCTTCTGGAAACCTTACATTGTGTTGTAAGTGTGGTTTTGAGGGTTAGATCCCCCTGCCCATCGCGTTGCTCTGGGCTGTCCCCCTTAACGAAGGGGGATTGTTGGAAGGCTGAATGGGAAACCATTGGAGGCAGGTAAAACAGGCGTTTTGGTGGAGGGGTTTAGAGTTTTAATTCGACAATGGCATTGAGTTTTGATCTCAGGGATTTCCAGTCTGGGCAGACTCGGGTCAGGAGCTGGTAAAAATCTGTGTTGTGTCTGGGAATGGCCAGATGGCACAGTTCGTGCAGGATCACATAATCAATGCAATCTTTTGGAGCACGGACCAGTTCGGTGTTGAGGACCACATGGCCTGACTTTGAACAGGAGCCCCAGCGGGTGGTCATTCTGCGAACGGAGAGGCGTGAGGGTTCTGGGATGCCTGCACGATTTGCAACAGGGGTTACAGCCTGCACCCTTTCAGCAAAGATCTTTTTTGCCCGTTGCAGATACCAGTCTTTCATCAACTGTTCTCGAAGTGCAGCATTCTCTCGGTTTTTGACCAGCAGGTACAGGATGCCCCGGGTCAGTTTGACTGCGTTGTGATCTGCCTCCATGACTTTGAGGCGGTACTGTCTGCCCAGATAACGGTAAGATTCCCCAGAGACGTATTCACGGTCTGGGAGTGGAGAAGCCAGTCTGGTGACTTCGCGTTTCTGGGATTGAATCCAGGGACCTTTTGCCTTGACCGTTTCACGGATCTTACGCAATGGGACACCTTCAGGGGCTTCCACAACCACATCTCCATTGGTTTCCACATGGATGGCCAGGGTTCTGCGTCTGGCATAGTGCAGGGTGTAGTGCAGGGTCAGGGTCCCGTACTGCACGTGGTCGGTGATGTTTTCGATGATGCGTTCAGCCTTGGAGAACTTCATGCTCTGTTGCGGGCCACCTGGATCACACGGTCCATGATGTCATCCATCAGTGTGAAGCTGATGGGGACATTGGAGCGTTTCTTGAAACCGACCAGAAAGTCTTCCATGTCGTTTTTCATCGCTTTTTGCACGTCTTCTTTGGCGTACCAGTCAATGACCTGATGCCTGAGGATGATGTCATCAAGCTGTAATGCCACCTCTGCACTCTGGTCGTTGGTGATGGGCAGGTCCTTGAGGGTTTCCTTGATGATGCCATAGTAGGCCTGGGCAGCAGAACGCTGAACCAGGGAAACAGGCAGGTCATCGCGCACTTTGTTCTGGGCTTTCTCCAGCACTTCACGGATTCTTCGCAGGTATTCGAGATCAGAGAGGCGCTTGGCGCGGTGTTCGTCGATCACGTCCTGAATGATCTGGGACAGCTGGCGGTAAAAGGTGGGGTCCTCGTCCATGTTGACCGTGATGGTGCGGCGGATGCGGCTTGCAATGGCATCTGCCTTGGCGGCCTCACCCTGAATCGAGTCAATCTCAGCCTCGAATTTTACGGTGCTGGTGATGTCCACAGGTTCCATGATCACCTTCACCTGATCTGCCCCCACATGCTTCTGGACCAGATTACGGATCTGCACCTCGTAACGGGAGTAATCCACAGCTTCACCATAGCGCTGTTTGACCACCACGCGCAGGTTCAGGAAGAATTTCAGGTCGTCTTTGTACCTGCGTTGTTCTGCCAGTGGCGTGTTGTCGATGAAACGGCCATTGGCGAAAGCCAGTTGCATCACTCTGGCATATGAACGCAACGCAGCATAGAACTCGTCGCGAATGTTCTCGGGTTCCAGATGCCTCTGCATGGCTTCATGGTCCGATTTGTTCTGAACGCCATTGAAGACTGCCCAGACGCTGGCATGCACTTCTGGGAGTTTCTGGATGTCCTCCCAGACATCCACCATGGTGCCCTCGATGTCCTCAAGGTCAAAGCCTTCCTGTTCCAGAGCGGCATACATGTCCATGGCGTCGGTCAGGTCACCGAAGATGCCCCGGTAATCAATCACCAGACCGTAATCCTTGCTTTCAAAGACGCGGTTCACACGGGCAATGGCCTGCAAGATGTTGTGCTCTTTCAGCTTCTTGTCGAGGTACAGGACAGCATTTCTGGGGGCATCAAATCCCGTGAGCAGTTTGTCCACCACAATCAGGATTTCAGGTTCATCACTGTTTTTAAAAGCCTCTATGACGGACTTCTGGTAATTGTCTGCATCCCCATAGTTGTGCATCATGGCATTCCAGAACTGCTGGACCAGAGGGGTGCTCATTTCATCGGTGCTCTCGTGGCCTTCACGGGTGTCTGGTGGGCTGATGACCACCTCCACTTTGACCTGTCTGAACGCTTCAAAAGCCTGCTTGTACCGGATTGCCATTTCCTTGCTGGAAACAGCGAACTGGCCTTTCATCTGGGTGTCTCTAAAGGTGCTGTTGAAGTGCTGCCCGATGTCGTAGGCAATCTCCATGATCCGATCGTTGGCTTTCAGGAGTTCCCCTTCCCGGTGGAATTTCTTTTTCAGGTCGGCCTTCTGGTCATCGGTGAGGCCTGTGGTGATGCGGTCAAACCAGCGGTCGAGTTGTTGCTGGTCTGCACGCAGGTCACTCATGCGGCCCTCGTACCTGAGGGGCACCACTGCACCATCCTGCACCGCCTGATTCATGGTGTACTTGTGGATGAACCCGCCGAACTTCTGGGACGTGCTCTTGTCTTTCTTGAGGAGGGGTGTTCCGGTGAACCCGATGTAACAGGCGTTGGGGAGCAGCAGTTTCATTTTCTCGTGGTTGCTGCCGTACTGGCTGCGGTGGGATTCATCGATCAGGACAAAGACATCCGCAGAATCATAGGTCTGGTTCTGGGCCAGGGTGCGGGCCGTATCAAACTTGTCGATGATGGTGGTGATGATCTGGGCCTCGTTGTTCAGCAGGAGTTGCAGCAGGTGGCGGCCCGAGTCTGCTTTCTTGACTTCCTTCTGGCAGGCCTTGAAGGTCCGGTAAATCTGGTCATCAAGGTCCACCCGGTCTGTCACCAGAATCACCCTGGGGTCTCTGATGGAAGGCTCCAATGCCAGGGCCTTTGCCAGCATCACCATGGTCAGGGACTTACCCGATCCGGTGGTGTGCCAGATCACCCCTCCCTCACGGGTTCCATCGGGCAGAATGCGCGTGACCCGCTTGAGGGTTTCCTTGATGGCAAAATACTGCTGGTAACGGGTGATCTTCTTGATCTTGTTGTCAAAAAGGGTGTACCCGTAGATGATTTCCAGCAAGCGTGCTGGTCGCAGCAGGCTGTAGATCAATCTGTCCTGTGCTGTGATCTCTCTGCGCCCATATTGACGCCTGGCATCCCAGATGGCCTGCATTTGCAATTGATCTTCTCTGGAACGCCAGGACATGAGATGCTTCTCCGCTTCTGAGACCAGAAAAGCACCAGCGTAATACTGCAGAGACTGGTCCTCTGCATCCTGATCCTCTTCTCTCCAGAAACCCCAGTATTCTTTGGCTGCTCCAGTGGCTCCATAAAGGGCCTCGTTCTGGGAGACAGAAAGCAGAATCTGGGCAAAGGGATACAGGTGAGGAATCTCCTCGGGTTTCTGGTTCCTGAGGTGCTGGCTGACCCCCTCTGTTGCCCCGACTTCTGGACGCTTGCACTCGATGACCACCAGAGGAATCCCGTTCACAAAAAGCACGATGTCTGGCCTGCGGGTTCTGGTGCTGCCCACCCGTTCAATCACAAATTCATCCGAAACGTGATAGACGTTGTTCTCCGGGTTCTGCCAGTCAATAAACTTCAACTGGTAGGACCGCACGTAACCTTCAATGGTTTCCTGCATGCTGCGCCCGAGCGTGAGCAAGTCGTAGACCTTCATGCTGGAAGACATCAGGGACTCAAAAGGCAACCCTGCCAGTTCACGGGTTGCCAGATCCAGATTGGCCTCACTGAAAGGATAATGGTTCCCTTTGAACTCAAAACGGTTCAGTTTCGCCAGTTGTTCCCTCAAAACCTGGGTGAGCACCACTCCAGAGCGCTTGTGGTCCCGCAAAGCATCTGCCTCTGAGGGTGTCAGGTACTTGTAACCCAGGGTGCTCAGGAGGGTCAGCGCAGGAATCAGACTGATGATGTTTTCTCGGGTGGAGCCTGAACGGGATGGCATGAAGGACCTCCAATGATTTACAGCCCATGCAATTCAATTCATTTTACGTCCAGACATAAGGCAATTCATCCTCTTCTGTGCCTTCATAGCCACAAACACCATCTCTAGGGGAATTCCCTAATGGCATCAGAACGCAGTCATCATCTTCATGCTCATCTGCAATGTGTTGCTCAGCATGTTCCTGACAGAAGAGTTTCAGACGTTGAAAATCCCCCTCTTCCATCACACACTCTGCACAGGCATGTACGGCAGGCTGACCGCATGTGTCACAGGCATACTCTGGCTTCAGGTTCCGGGCCAGCAAACGCACTTTGGGTTTTCCCCTGGGCCAGGGGGCCATGTGCTCAAACAGGACCTGCAATTTCAGATGGGTGGTGGACCCCATGTCATATTCGTATTCCCCTTTCACACCCACCTGCAACACATCAGCAATTCTGGAAGACATGGGCTTTTCTCTGGGCAACCATCCATAAAATCCCTCTGAATCGCCCCCTTCAGCATCTGCTGTGTACATCACCTTTTCACCGTTCTCCCTGACCGTGAACATGCTCATGTGGCCGCAGCATTCCAGCCAGATTGCTCTCAAGGCATCATCCAGATCAAAGAATTTAGACTTTGCAGGAAGTTCCAGCACCAGAAACATTCCAGAAGCACTGAGCCGAACCACCCTGATGGGTTCTGGTTTGCCCTTGCTGGCAGGAGGATGGTCAGGAACACACTTCTGCAAATGACGGGTCAGCTGACCATAAGACACATCCTGTCCACACAGTTTGCACCTGGCTTTCAACGCAGAAGATTTTGCCATGGGAATATCATCCCCCGTTGCACGCTCTGCTTGCAAGCGACCCCTTGAGAAAGGGGTGAGGATCCCCCGCGCTGCGCTTGCCCCTTGAAAGGGGGTAGGAATGCAGGAGGCGCAAACGAGACGCATTGAAACGCAAGTGAGACGAAACATCCAAAGGGATTTGCCTGTGTCCACATCAGGCATTCTGGGGATGCAGAAAAGACCAGAAGCCCAATACCCTGAGCACATGGGACAATCCCGCTGGTATCGAAACTACAACCCAGCCCTCAACCAGAGGGCACAGAGAATGCGCTGGAAAAGCACCCCTGCAGAAAGCTTGCTGTGGAATGGTGTCCTGAAACACCTCCCTGTACGCTTCCTCCGGCAGAGGGTCATTGGAAATTACATTGCAGATTTCTACTGTGCAAGACTTCGCCTGATCATCGAAGTGGATGGAGCACAGCATTACACCCCCGAAGGGCTGGCTTACGATGCCATCCGAACGGCCTTCTTTGAAGGACAGGGGATTCGGGTGATCCGCTTCACCAACCGGGAAGTCATGCGGTCCCTGCCTGTTGTGAAAGGGAAGATTGAGGCACTGGTTGAGGATCCCCCGTTGCACGCTCTGCTTGCAAGCGACCCCTTGGAGAAGGGGTGAGGATCCCCCGTTGCACGCTCTGCTTGCAAACGACCCCTTGGAGAAGGGGTGAGGATCCCCCGCGCTGCGCTTGCCCCCTTGAAAGGGGGAAAAGGCCAAGGTGCTTTTGCTCAGGCAGTGGCTGCCTCTTCCCTTTGCCAAAGCCGCCGCCCTCCAACCTCGCCGCTTCCCCCAGCCCCCTCAACCCCCACCTCCCCCAAACCCACCCCTTTCTTTAAGGGGGCAAGCCTGGAACGCAGTGACAGGCGCGGGGGATCAAACCCTGCACTTCCCCGTCAGCAACTGCTGCATCAGCCCGAGCTTTTGCGTTTTGAGGGCTTCGAGCTGAGCAATTGATTTCATTAGCTCAGAGTCCCAGTTTTCAAAAACAGACACGATTTTTTCCTGTTCCCCAATAGAAGGGAGCAATACGGGAAATTCTTTCAGTTGAGTCGAATTAATACTAGCCAAATTAGTACTCTGTTTTGCGCATGACAAAAAATAGTTTTTACCATAATCACTAGATGTCAAGTAATTAAAAAATTCTGGCAGCAAAATTTTTTTATTTGTTCTAACAACAAAAATATGATTTTGATGCAAACATTCACGTATTTCACTTTTCCAAATATGTCCTCTTCCTAATTTATCAGCATCTCCTCCTTCGGTCAAAAGCACATCTCGATATTGCAAAGAATAACGATCAATTTTATCACTTTCAACCTCAATATACTTTATTTCTTCTAGGTCAAGATAGCCATCTTGAACATTAGCAACTCTAAGATATGGTCTCTTTACTGTGTTAATAAGATCCTTTTTTCCTTTTGCAAGTCCCGTCTGAATACTAGCCACCTCAATCAGTGGCTGCAATTTCCACTCCTCTCCCTCAAACTCCCGAAACCGCACCTTCCCAGTGAGCAATTTCTGCATGAGCCCACGCTTGAGCAGTTGCTTTTTCTCGATCAGGGATTCCAGTTGTTCTATGGCTGTGTCCCAGGTGCCCAGGATTTCAGCGATTTTTTGCTGCTCTGGGAGGGGGGGAAGGTTGAACTCCCAATCAAACCACTTCTCAAGTTTGAATACCATTTTTTCAACATCTACTCCAATACTAGAGTGAAAACAAGTTTGTTGAAAATATATTGAATGAGCAAAAAATCTGAAAAAATGAATATTCATTTTTTCATTTGAATGCAGAATTGTATACTCATTTGAAATAACAGAATTATCCAAAAAATCCGGCACAACTCCACAAGCACCATGAACAATCTGTCGATTAGAAATAACAAAATCTCCTGATTTTACAATAAATTGAGTTGGCGTTTTTACTTCAGACCCAAAAAGATCTTCTCTCGGGAACACCCCTCCCCTATTGCGTTTTACCGTGATCAGTTTATATTGTTTATCGCTCAGCAGTTTGATAGGCCTTTTAACCTCATAAAGAACATCCCTATAACTCACTTGTACCCATTCCCTAGGTGGAGAAGAGAGTCTTGGAAGGCCAGGCTGCACACTACTCGGATATATTTCCTTACCCATTGTTACCCTCTGTAATAGCAAACAAAATCACACCAGCCCCAATTCCCGCAGATACCCCTGCATCTTCACCCGAGTCTCCTGCAACTCCTGCTCCAGCTGTTCAATCTCCTGTTGGACAGCAGCCACATCAATTTCCTCTTCTTCCTCGAAGGTGTCCACGTACCTCGGGATGTTCAGGTTGTAGTCGTTCTCCCGAATGTCCTGCAGGCTTGCAAGCTTGGAGTATTTCTCAATCTCTGTGCGGTTCAGATACGTTTCCACGATTTTATGGATGTCTGTGTCCCGGAGTTTGTTCTGGTTTTTGCCTTCCTGATACGCCCTGCTGGCATCAATGAACAGGGTGTTCGTGTCGGTCTTGCCCTGCCGGAAGACCAGCACCGCAGCAGGAATGCCTGTGCCGAAAAAGAGGTTGCTGGGAAGCCCGATCACCGCATCAAGCAGGTTCTCTTCAATGAGTTTCTGCCGGATGGTGCCTTCGCTGCTGCCCCGAAACAGCACCCCGTGCGGCACCACAATCCCTGCCCGCCCTTTCTGCGGATTCAGCGACTCAATGATGTGCGAGATGAAGGCATAATCCCCTTTGCTTTTCGGAGGCACCCCCCGGTGAAACCGCCGGAACTCGTCGCTGGCGGCATCCTCTGCCCCCCACTTGTCCAGTGAGAAGGGCGGGTTTGCCACCACCACATCAAACCGCATCAGGGTCTTTTCGTCTGCAAGGTGTTTGGGGTTGCGGATGGTGTCTCCCCACTCGATGCGGGCACTGTCCAGCCCATGCAGGAACATGTTCATTTTGGAGAGTGCCCAGGTGGACCCGTTGATGTCCTGCCCGTACAGACTGAAGTCCTTGATCCCTTTCTGAATCAGCTGGTTTCCAGTCTTGATCAGGAGCGACCCACTTCCGCAGGTGGGGTCATAGATGCGCTCTCCAGGCTGCGGGTGCATCAGTTCCGCCAGCAGTTCGGAGACTTCTGCAGGGGTGTAGAATTCACCAGCTTTTTTGCCTGCCCCTGCAGCAAAGTTGGAAATCAGGTACTCGTAGGCGTTCCCGATCACGTCCATGTTGCCAATTCTGGAGGGCCTCAGGTCCAGCCTGGGGTCTGCAAAATCCTGCAACAGGTTCTTCAGGCGCACATTGCGTTCACGGGTCTGGCCCAGTTTGCTCTCGCTGTTGAAGTCGATGTTCCGAAAGACCCCTTCGAGCTTCTTGTTCTTCTCTTCAATGGCGTCCAGTGCAGTGTTGATCAGTTCACCCAGATTCTCTCTGTCCCGCTGGCTGTACAGGTCGTAGTAGCTTTTTCCTTCTGGCAGGAAAAAGCGTTCCCGTTCCAGTTTGCGCTGCAGAAGCTCGGGATCATCCCCATACTGGGCTTTCAGCTCTTCGTAATGCTCCAGCCAGGTGTCACTGATGTACTTCAGGAACAGCATGACCAGGATGTAATCTTTGTACTCGCTCGGATCGATGGTGCCCCGGAAGGTGTCGCAGGCCTTCCAGAGGATCTTGTTGATTTCATCTTGGGTCACAGCGAAAGGCAAGGTCATGTCAAGCATTCTACTGCAAATGTGTAAGATGCTCATGAAACTCATCTGCGGATCTCTGGATCATTTTTTCAGAACATAACTCCAGACAAAAGCATCTCATGGTCCTCTGTGCTTTCATATCCACACACGCCGTTCCTGGGAGAATTCCCGAGTTCATAGAAAATTTGCTGCTTAAACCACTGCAGATCCTGGATGAACCAGCACAGCACCAGCCTGTGATTCAGCGTGCAGCAGGCTGGGTGTCCAGCCACTTCAGGATGTGGTCTGCCACCTGCTGCCAGCCGTCTTCCAGCATCATGGCATGCGCCATGTTGGGGAAGATGTGGGCAGTAGTGCCATAAGCTTTTGCTGTTTGCTGCACCTGTGCAGGCGTGAAGAAAAAATCATTTTCTGCCCCCAGCACCAGCAGGGGGGTTTTCATCTTTCTGGGATCCATCTGCACAAACAGGGTGTCCAGGAAAGCCACAAAAGATTCCCGGTTCATCTGGCCAAAATAGCGGTTGACTTTGTCTGCAGGCAGGGTGCTGGAGAAAAAAGCCGTTCTGGCCCGTTCAGGGGTGCCCACCAGATGTTGCAAGTTGAAGGTGAAAGTGACTTTTAAAAACAGGGCAGGATCGTTTTTCAGGCCCCTCAGGAAGGTCATCAGGGATCCAGAAATGGGCATGGTTCCCAGCAGCACCGCAGCAGGCAGGGTGTGCTGTTGCAGGTATTTCTGCACCACGATGCCGCCATTGGAATGCCCGATCAGGATGGGCTTCTCTGGCAACGAGGACACTGCTTGCTGCACGTCCTGCACGTATTCACCCAGTCGGGTGGTTTGCAGGCGCTCCTTGCCTTCGCTGTTCTCGTGGCCGCGCAGGCTCACAGCGTACACGTCATAGCCCGCCTGGGAGAGGTAAGGCATGAAATTTTCCTTCCAGGCCCAGGTTCCAGCCCACAGGCCATGCACCAGCAGAATGGGGGTGGAGTGGCGCTTTTGTGCGGCTGGTTGATGCAGGATGTCCAGTTTCATGCGTCTCCTCAAGAGTGGGGCGAGTAAGTTCTGCGAAAAAACAATCGTTCTCAGGGTACACCTTTCAGGGGAGCTTCAGGGGCAGCGAAACAGAAAACCAGAGAAAGCACCGCTTCGCTGCCCCTGATTCCAGCAGGTTCCTTACGGAAATGTGACATTCCTCAAGAAATCCTCAGCATTTTCCGTGACCATCAAAGGCCAGATCTCAAGATCCCTGCATAAAATTGTATTATGCATTGGTTTATGCGTTTTTTAAGCTGGTTTTTTCGCTTCACGCTGCTTTTGATGTTGCTGGGCATTGTGGGACTGGGCATCACCTTTTACCGCTGGCAACCCGAACTGAAAAAAGTCAGCACCCTGCAGAACCTGAAATACGCTGGCCGGGCCACCCTGCTGGACAGTGAAGGCCGGGTGGTCAAGGTGGTGGCCG
Organism: Deinococcus roseus; assembly: GCF_014646895.1. Classification (NCBI taxonomy): domain Bacteria; kingdom Thermotogati; phylum Deinococcota; class Deinococci; order Deinococcales; family Deinococcaceae; genus Deinococcus; species Deinococcus roseus. The sequence continues at coordinate 79,761 of NZ_BMOD01000003.1, read as the reverse complement.
TGACTGCCGAGGGCCATGTGCAACCTGCCCGCAAATTCCTGACCCCCAGCCAGATCAGCCCCTGGCTGCAAAAAGCGGTGGTGGCCAGCGAGGATGTGCGTTTCTTTGAGCACCAGGGCATTGACCTGAAAGGCCTGTCCCGTGCGCTCTGGAAAACCCTCTCCGGGGACACCGAGGGGGGAAGCACCATCACCCAGCAGGTGGTCAAGAACACCCTGCTGGCAGAGCTGCATGGTGCACGCACCCTGGAACGCAAGCTCAAAGAAGCGTTCTTTGCCCTGGAAGTGGAAAACGAATTCTCCAAAGAAGAGATCCTGAACCTGTACCTCAACCTGATCTACTGGGGCAAGGCCCGCAATGACCTGATCGGGGTGCAGGACGCAGCCAGAGCGTATTTCAACAAGAACGCTGTGGACCTCAATCTGGCCGAAAGTGTGTACCTCGCCCTCCTGCTGCCCACTCCGGCCCGTTACCTGGATTACCCGGCTTACCGTCCCCTGATGAAAGACCTGCTGTCCAGAATGGTGGAAAAAGGCACCCTCACCCAGCATGAAGCCGATCAGGCCTGGCGTTACCCTTTGCAACCCGCTGGCTGGACCGTCAAATACGACAAAAAAGGCAAACTGCTGGCCGCAAAACTGACCGACCGGCAAGCCCGCAAAAAGAATTTCCCTCAACCTGAACACCATTACGCAGATGCCTTCCTGGATGAGGTGGAACGGGAACTGGTGCAGCATGTCAGGATCAGGGATTTCTACACCTCGGACATCCGGGTGTACACCACCCTGAACCGCAAAGCCCAGCTTGCTGCTGAAACCGCCAGCCAGAAAGCTGTTTTGCCTGCAGGCGCAACCCTGGGCATGGCCCTGCTGGACCCCCTGACCGGAGATGTGCAGGCCCTGGTGGGTCAGAAACTGAACGATGGGGTCTTTGAGGAATGGAACCACGCCACCCGTTCCAGACGGCAGGTGGGCAGTTCCATCAAACCCCTGCTTTACACCCTGGCCCTGCAAAAAGGCTGGCAGCAGAGCGACACCGTGCTGGATGCCCCTCTGCAAGGCAAATACCAGCCCCAGAACTACAGCGGCACCTCCACCGGGGAACCCATCATGCTCAGGCGCGCCCTGGACCACAGCCTGAATTTGCCCACCCTGCACCTGCTGGAAAAAATCGGGGTGGAGGACTTCAAGAAGAAATTGACCCTGCTGGGTTTGCAGCCAGACCCTCAGGCAGGGCTTGCCATTGGGATTGGAGCACTGGAAGCCACACCCCTGGACATGGCAGCGGCCTACGCGCCTTTTGTGAACGGTGGAATGTACCGTGCGCCCCGTTTCATCACCCAGATCACCATGAACGGGGCGGTGCTGAAAAAAGTGCGTCTGAGCAAACCCGTGCGGGTCTGGAGCGAACCCGTGGCCTACCTGGGCTGGGACATGATCCGGGGTGTGGTCAACGACCTGACCCCACAACAGGGCGGCCTGGGCTGGAAAGCCAGGATTCCTGGCTGGCAGGTGGGCGGCAAAACGGGAACCACCAACGAGGTCAAAGATTTGTGGTTTGTGGGCACCACCCCGAAACTGACCGGAGCTGTATGGGTGGGCAAAAACGACAACACCCCCATGCCAAAAACGGCCTACAGCGGCACCATCTCGGCCCCGATCTGGCAGCAGGCAGTGTCTCTGGCCCTGCAAAATGAAAAAACCATTGTGGTGGACAGACCCAGAAACCTGGTCACCCGTGAAGTCACCGGACTGGAAATGGCCTTTTATCAGCCCAAAGGGCAGCTGCACGCTCTGGTGGCTGTGAAACCTGTGAAACCAGCTGCAAAACCCATCTCAACAAAAACACAACAAAGCACCCCTCAAAAGGTTTATCGTCCGATCAAAACCCCTGCTGCTGTCTCTGCAACCCAGCTTCAAATGCAACGTCTGGCAGAAGCCCGCAAAAGGGCAGCATGGGCCAGACAACAGGAATTGCAAAGGCAGGCCGCAGCCCAGAAACAGGCCCTTCTGAGACAGCAGGCCTTGCAACAACAGGCCGCAGCAAGGCAAAAACAACGGCTGGTGGCCCAGAGGGAACAGCAACGCCGCACCCTCCGAACCGAAACCCTCCAGGCCCAGGCGGCTTTCCTGAAACGCCAGCAACGCAAAGTCCAGATTGCTCAGGCCCTGAATGCCAGAACCAGCAAGCAGTTTGCCAAGCAGTACAACAAGATCCGCAAGCAAAACAAACACTGACCAGAATGCTGACCCCTCAGGGCTCCAAAAGAGACACCACCGACACCCCATGGCCTTCCAGCATCCCACTGACCCTGCCTGCAGAGACGTTCAGGCCATTCAGGACCCCAGAACCCTGACTGTTCTGGTAAGGGGTGCCTGAGAGGGCCAGCTGGATTTGCTGGCCCTGTTCTGTGAGGTTGATGCTGACCAGCAACACCTGATTGGGCAAAAAGCGAATGAAACTCAGGGTGCCTGCAGGCGAGACCAGGGACAGGTGCCCTCCGGTTTGCAAAGCAGGATGCTGGTTGCGCAACTGGATCATCTGCTGGTAATGCCTCAGCAGGGACCCTGGGGTGTCCTGCTGGGCCTGCACACTGACCTGGGGTTCACGGGTGCTGAAGATCTGCCAGGGAAAGTAGGTGCTGAATCCTGCACGGCCCTCGGTGGTCCAGCGCATGGGGGTGCGCTTGTGCTCATCGGCGGTGCCTGAGCCGTTGGGCATGCCAATTTCCTGTCCGTAATACAGGATCGGGGTGCCTGGAAGGGTCATGAGCAAACTGGCCGCCACTTTTGCCTCTGAAAGGGTGAGTTCAGGCCGCACCAGGTCATGGTTGCTGATGAAAATGCCATCCAGGGCCCCACTGGGATAATGCAGGGTCACCTGATCCAGCACCTGCTCTATGGGGGCAGCATTTCCGGTTTTGATGCCTTCCAGAAGGGCGACCTGCAGGTCAAAATTGAACCCCATGTCCTCTCCCTCGCCGTCCAGAAAGTACTTGGCCACATTGGCCACGCTGGTCCAGGCTTCGGTGAGCACCAGGGCATCTGGACGAACGGCTTTCACCTGTCTGGTGAAGGTGCGCACCCACTCCAGGTTTTCCAGGCTGTCAGGTGCGTTGTCGGTGTCGCTTTCGATGAGGTGGCGAGAAGCATCCACCCGGAAACCGTCGATGCCGCGGTTCAGCCAGAACCGGGCTGCCTCTGACATGGCTTTTTGCACAGCCGCGTTCTTCCAGTTGAGGTCGGGCATCTCGCTCCAGAACACCCCGTAGTAATAAGCATCGCCTTTTTTGTGCCAGGTTTGCCCCTCACCAGACCAGGGCTGGGTCCAGCCTGGATTGTCTTTGCGCCAGATGTACCAGTCCCGAAAGCTGGAGGCAGGGTTCAGTGCCTGCTGAAACCAGGGATGCTGGCTGGAGGTGTGGTTGGGCACCCAGTCCAGCACCACCCGGAGGCCCAGACGGTGCGCAGCGGCAACCAGAGCATCAAAATCTGCCAGCGTGCCATAATCCGGATTCACATCCTGCTGCTCCGTCACGTCGTAACCGTGGTAGGAAGGGCTGGGGTAAATCGGCATCAACCAGAGGGCACCCACCCCCAGGCTTTTGAGGTACTCCAGCCGGGAGGTGATGCCTTTCAGGTCTCCTGTGCCGTCTCCATCGCTGTCCTGAAAAGAGCGCACAAAAATCTGGTAGACGACCGTGTGGGCTGCCCAGTGGTCTTGCTGCACCGTCAGTGGAGGCCGGAGGTTCTGGCTGGATGCTGCACCTGAAAGGGTCAGCAAGCCCGTCAAAACGAGTGAAGCAAAGGTTTTGCTGGATTTCATGCTGGATGTCATGCTGATCACTCGGGAATTTCGGTGTTGAAGGGGCCAACAAAACCAGTCAGGGATTTGATTTTGCCGGATTCATCGAATCCCAGCACATCAAAGCCTTCGGCCAGCAGCGACTGGTCTGGTCTTCTGAGCTGCCAGGCCACGCGGGCCACGTTGTGGTGCTGCGCCAGCGGACCGAACACCACCACGAGCCCAGGGAAGGAGCTTTTCATGCTGACCACGAAGTCTTCAAAGCCAGAGTGGCCCACCGATTGGGTGCGGTTGTTCATGAAATGAAAATCCTCGGTGAGGCCTTCTTTCATCAGCACTGCACGTTTTGCCGGATCGTTTTCGGCCCAGATTTGCGCATAAAGGTCGAGGCCTTTGCGGATGGACTGAAAAGACTGGGCATGGCTGATGGAAGTGGTCAGGGCAAGCAGGGTCAAAGCAAGGTGTTTTTTCATGGGATCCTTTGTGCTGCACCCGAAGGTGCGGAGAGAGGCTTGAACTGTAGATGGATTGCAGCGGGTTGACTGTTGGCAGTCCAAACCTATGGAATCGCTTCCATATTGCGAAACCATCCACATCCGAGAAACTGTTTTGTTGGCGTTTTGGAGGCACGGCACAGCAACAGGTGGCAACCTTCAGCGCTCCTGGGTCAGTGTAACATAATATGTTTCCAGCGACAACATTGTTTCCAGTGGAAACATTCGATCATCCTTTTCAGCCCGGATCAGCTTCAAGCCAGCAGCGAACTGCCTACAAACCCTGAGCCAGTTGCTGGGCCATCATGTGGGCCAGGGTTTCCAGGGGGCTTTCTGGAATGCCCGGCAGCACAATCTGCTCCATGCGGATCTGGGCGATGCCATGCATCATGCCCCAGCACATCAGGGCCTTCTCTCCCACATGGCCCTCACCAAACACACCCGCCTGCTGCCCTTTGTGGATCAACTGTTCCAATTGCACAAAAGCTTCGATGGACAACCGCGCCACCTCAGGAAACGCCTGGTGCCTGGACAGCAAGTCACCAAACATCACCCTCAGCAGGTTGGGATGCTTTGCAGCAAACTTCAGGTACACCAGCACAGCGATCTCCAGCGCCCGGATGGGATCGGGCTCTTGCTGTTCCCCAGAAGTCTGGTGCCAGGAAATCAAGGTTCTGAACCCCTCCATGGCCAGTTCTGCCAGCAGGGCATCCCGGTCCGGGAAATGCCGGTAAATGGCCGCATTGCTCACCCCGGCACGGCGGGCAATTTCCCTGAGTCCAAAACCACTGAGGCCCTCGGTGGCCAGCAGTTCACTGCCCAGTTGCAAAAGGGCATTGCGCAAATCCCCATGGTGGTAAGGTTTTTTTCTGGAAAGACGTTGCTCTGTCATGGGTTCACCTGCCTGCCCAGCCTGACTATACCTGCTGGAACCCGCTTCTGCCAAAACCCAGGGCACATCAGACACAGGGCGCATCAGACACAGTGCCCTGCAGCAACGCCCTTTAGACTGGGCCATGCTGACCTTTGAACAAAAGTTGCGCAATTACAGTGAAATTGCCCTCAACATCGGATTGGGCTTGAAACCGGGCCAGCGCCTGCTGATCAGTTGCCCAGTGGAAGCCGCACCTCTGGCCCGGATGGTCACGGAAGCCGCTTACAGGCTGGAAACCCGTCTGGTGGAGGTGCTGTGGGAAGACGATGCAGTGTTGCTCAGCCGCTTTCAGCATTCCAGGCACAACAATTTTGATGAGGTCCCCCATTGGCACAGCCGCATCCACCTGGAACACGCCCAGAGGGGAGATCCCATCCTCTCCATCCGGGCTTCCAATCCCCAGTTGCTGCAAGGGCAGGATCCCGAAAAAGTGCGTGCCTGCAATCTGGCTTTCAGTCAGTCCAGAGCCCGTTACCTGCAAGAGGTGTACAACAACACTTTCGCCTGGAGCATCCTGGGGGTGCCCACCCAGGGCTGGGCCGCAGCTGTCTTTCCCGATGTGTCAGCCAGTCAGCAGCAAGACAGGCTCTGGGATGCCATTTTCGCTGCAACACGCGCAGATCAGGAAAACGCTTTGCAACTCTGGCAGGACCACATTCAAAACCTGCAACAGCAAGCAAACCTCCTGAACGCCAGAAAATACACCGCCTTGCACTTCAAAAGCCCCCAGACAGACCTCACCATCGGGCTACCGGAAGGCCATTCCTGGGAAACCGCTCAGCACAGAACCACCCGTGGAGCACTGTTTTTTGCCAACATCCCTTCCGAGGAGGTGTTCACCCTCCCCCACCGGGAACAGGTGGATGGCAGGGTCAGCAGCACCAGACCGCTGGTGCATCAGGGACAGCTGATCCGCAACTTTACTGTCCAGTTCAAGGCAGGCAAGGCCGTCCATGTGCAGGCCGAGGAGGGCGAAGCCGCCCTGAAACACTTGCTCTCCACCGATGAGGGCTCTGCCTTCCTGGGTGAGGTGGCGCTGGTGTCGGCTTCCAGCCCCATCCAGCAGTCCGGGATCTTTTTCTACAGCACCCTTTTCGATGAAAACGCAGCTTCACATCTGGCTTTTGGACAGGCTTATCCGGGCAGCCTGCAAGGAGGTCTGGACATGGACCGGGCCACTTTTGCAGCCCATGGAGGCAACAACAGCCTGATCCATGTGGATTTCATGGTGGGCAGCAGTGACATGGATGTGGACGGCATCCTGCCTGATGGCACCCATGAACCCGTGATGCATCACGGAGAGTTTGTGCTTCAGAACAAAGCATAACCCCCTCGCAAAAACCGAGGGGGAACAGAGCAGGGGCAAGCTTAAAATTCAGTCCACTTCTGGTCTGAGTGGCTGCTCTCCACCACTTTCTCGATGAACTTCACCCCAATTGCACCCTCCTGCACTGTGGGAAATTCAAACTCGGTCAGAGGGGTCCCGGCTTTGCGGGCCTCAATGGCTTCTGCAACACCCCGGTAGATGTTGGCAAAAGCTTCCAGGAAAGCCTCAGGGTGTCCTGCAGGAATGCGGGTGGCTTTCTTGGCAGCGTCGCACAGGTAGTCATTTCCACGTTTGAGGATCTGCACAGGCTCGCCCAGACGGTGGAATTCAAGGGAATTGGGGTCTTCCTGATGCCACACCAGAGAACCTTTCTCGCCAAACACCCGGATCCTCAGGTCGTTCTCCATCCCGATTTCGATCTGGGAGGCGATCAGCACGCCTTTCGCACCATTCTCAAACCTCAGCAGCACGTTGCCGTCATCATCAAGCTGGCGGCCTTCCACAAAGGTGGTCAAATCTGCGCAGATGTGGGAAATGTGCAGTCCGGTGATGCTGCCCATCAGGTTTTCGGCATGGGACCCGATGTCCCCCATCGCTCCAGCAATTCCTGAGCGTTTGGGATCGGTGCGCCAGTCTGCTTGCTTGGCTCCGGTTTCTTCGAGTCTGGTGGCCAGCCAGCCCTGGTTGTACTCCACAATCACCTTGCGGATCTTGCCCAGGTCGCCCCGACGCACCATTTCACGGGCCTGACGGACCATGGGGTATCCGGTGTAATTGTAGGTCACCCCGAACACCACCCCCTTTTCCTGCACGATGCGCACCAGGTCCTCGGCCTGCTCGCTGCTGTGCACCAGGGGTTTGTCGCTCACCACATTGAAACCCGCTTCTGCAAAAGCTTTCGCTGTGGGGTAGTGCATGTGGTTGGGGGTCACGATCACCACAAAATCAATGCGTTCCTCTTCAGGGAGGGCCAGTTCGCCTTCCAGCATGGCTTCCCAGGTCGGGTAGTTGCGCTTGACGCCCAGTTCTTTTCCAGAGGCCAGGGCTTTTTCGGGGTTGCTGGAAAATGCGCCAGCCACCAGTTCTGCCGTGGAATCCAGGGCAATGGCTTTGCGGTGCACCCCTCCGATGAAAGCGTCCTTGCCGCCCCCGATCATGCCGTACTTGAGGGTCATTGTTTCTTCCTGTCAAAGGCAGCATCGAAGGCCAGTTTGCTGGGGGTGAAGTCCAGCTTGCGCACAAAAGCAGCACTCTCGGTGGCCCCGTGAACGCGGTCCATGCGGATGTCTTCCCATTCCACCGACAGGGGCCCTGAGTAGTTGATGTCGTTGAGGGCCACAATCACATCTTCAAACTTGATGTCTCCGTGTCCCAGGCTGCGGAAGTCCCAGTAGCGGCGGTGGTCTCCGAAGTTGGTGTGACCTCCGAAAACGCCCACGCTGCCATCTCCGTGTCCCCACCAGACGTCTTTCATGTGGGCATGGAAGATGCGGTCTGCAAACTGGCGAATGAAACGGATGTAATCCACATGCTGGTAGCCCAGGTGGGAGGGGTCATAGTTGAACCCGAATCTGGGATGGTTATTAACGGCTTTGATGGCCCGCTCTGCAGTGGCAATGTCGAAGGCAATTTCGGTGGGGTGCACTTCCAGGGCAAAATTCACATCACAGTGGTCAAAGACATCCAGAATGATGCTCCAGCGCTTGCCGAAATCCTCAAAGCCAGCCTCCCAGAAGTCTTGACTGGTTGGAGGAAAGGCATAAATGGAGTGCCAGACACTGGATCCAGTGAAACCGTTGACCACTTTGACCCCGAGGGCCTGTGCAGCTCTGGCGGTGTCCATCATTTCTTCTGCGGCGCGTTTGCGCACACCTTCAGGGTCGCCGTCGCCCCAGACATGCTCTGGGAGGATGGATTTGTGGCGCTCGTCGATGAGGTCACACACGGCCTGCCCGACCAGATGGTTGCTGATGGCATAAACCCTGAGGTCATGCTGGTGCAACAACTCCAGTTTTTCTTTGACGTAATCGGGGTTGCTGAGGGCTTCTTGCACATTGAAATGGTCGCCCCAGCAGGCGAGTTCCAGACCATCGTAGCCCATGGCTTTGGCGAGGGGGGCAAGTTCTGAGAGGGGCAAATCGGCCCACTGTCCGGTGAAAAGCGTCACAGGTCTTGGCATGGTTCTCCTTTAAAAAACAGCGTCCATCACCACAGGAATGCACTCCCGAAATGACAGACGCTGCTGAAAAATACGGCTTGATGGCGGCCTGGTGAGTGATTCAGAAATAGTTAACTGCACTTACCAAATTACCTCTGAAAGGCCCTTACATCAAGCTGCAGGTCTACAGGACAGCCCCATTTTGAAATTTTTTCAGTCCAGTTCACTGCAAGACAGCTCACTGCAACTGGATGGGTTGTCCAGTTTTCGCACTCTCGTAGCCCTGCAGCACCAGACGCACGCTTTCCCGTCCGTCCTCTCCGGTGCAAATCACTTTGCCTCCCTCGCGGATGCTGCGCATGAAGTTGACCACCTGTCTGGGGTGCCCACCTTCGGAGTTGAAGGTGTAGAGCACTTCATCTGGGCGGCTCCAGTCGCGGTTTCCGCCCACACGGGTGATGTGCTTGAGGTAACGGGGCACCCCGTTGCGGATCTGGCATTCGAGCACACCCTGGGTGCCGTAAATCCAGAACCCTTCTTCCCATCCGGTGGCGGTCCAGGAGTTCTCCACACTGCCCAGGGTTCCAGAAACGAACTCCAGGTTGGCCACACTCACGTCTTCCACCTCGATGTCAAATTTGAGGGTGGACATGCGGGCAAAGATGTTTTTGACATCCCCCACGAAGTGCCGGGCCAGGTCGTACATGTGGCATCCGTTGTCCAGCATGGTGCCGCCCCCTGCCTGGGCAATGGATCCGAAGGCAGGAGAAACGGTTTCACTGCCACTCCAGTCGTGGGCCTGACGCAACCGGATGAAAGTGATTTTGCCGATGCCACCCGCCTCGATGATCTGCTTGGCCTGCTCAACATACAGGTTGCTGCGCAGGTGATGGCCAGTCTGCAGCACCACGCCAGCGTCTTTGCACACCTGGATCATCTCATCGCACTGCTCAATGGACATGGAGAGGGGTTTTTCGCACAGCACGTGCTTGCCCGCTTTTGCCGCTTCCAGGGTCAGGCCATGGTGAAAGGCATTGGGGGTGCAGATGCTGACCGCCTCGAAATCGGCTTTTTCCAGCAGTTCTGCCATGGTGGCATACCCGGGAATGGCCCACTCGGATTCCCGGCGGATGCGGGTCACTTCAAAAGGCTCCACAAAAGCCACAATCTGGGCTCCGGCTGCAGTGTAACCCTTGTAGTGGGCTCCGGCGATGTTGCCCCCACCCACCAGGGCCACCCTGAAAGGTTGCACTTCTGCCATCACTCGACCCCTGCTTCCAGCGCTCTGGCATTGCCAAATTTTCTGGGATCATGCAGGGCGGGAGCGGCCCACTTCACCCCGTTGGCGATGATGCGAACCACCTGGGCATTGTGATAGGTGGGGTAGGTTTCGTGTCCAGGACGGAAATAGAAAATCTTTCCGAAGCCTCTGCGGTAGGTGACGGCACTTCTGAACACCTCGCCACCAGAGAACCAGCTCACCATCAGCAGTTCATCTGGCGTGGGAATGTCGAAAGGCTCTCCGTACATCTCTTCGGCGTCAATTTCCACATATTCGCCCACCCCTTCCATGATCGGGTGGGAGTGGTTGATCACCCACAGGCGCTCTTTGTCGTTGGCTTCCCGCCATTTCAGGTCGCAGGTGGTGCCCATCAGCTTCTTGAAGATCTTTGAAAAGTGACCGGAGTGCAGCACAATCAAACCCATACCGTCCAGAACGCGCTTCTGAACTTTTTCCACCACTGCATCTTCCACTTCACCGTGGGCCAGGTGACCCCACCAGACCAGCACATCGGTGGCGGCCAGCACTTCATCGGTCAGGCCATGCTCGGGTTCGTCCAGAACAGCGGTTCTGGCATCAAAACCATAAGCTTCCAGACCCTGCTTGAGGGCTCCATGGATGCCTTCGGGGTAAATGGCAGTGACTTTGGGGTTGCGTTTCTCGTGGCGGTTTTCATTCCATATGGTGACTCGAATCATCTTCACTCCTTGCCTGAAGCTCCCTTGACCGGAAGCGCTTACGATTGATCATGATTTTGGTCATGGTTGCACAGCGGTTCAGCACGTTCAGGGGTGGCCGTTCGGTTTTCGTAGCCATCAGTCTAACTTCAGCAGATCAAACAAGTCTTGCTGCATTTTGCAGACTTTTTCTTGCATCCTAAGGTATTCTGAAAGGGATGCCAGTTCAGGACAGTATGAATTACACTTCAGGTTACTTTTGCTGGCTGGGACAGCCTGGAATTGCCGATCACCTGCACCGCCACAGCGACATTGAGCTCAATTTGGTGTGCTCTGGAGCCCTCACTTACCTGATGGGCGGCACCATGCAGGTCCTCAGGGAAGGCGACCTGGCCATTTTCTGGGCCATCACCCCCCACCGGATTGTGCAATTGCAGCCTGAAACCACCCTGGGGGTGGTGCACATTCCCCTCACCGATTTTCTGCGCTGGGCCCTTCCCCAGAGCCTGCTGAACCCGGTCATGCACGGTGAACTTGTGCTGCACCGGGGCATCCCTGCCCTGGACATGCTGCTGTTTGAGCGCTGGAGCAAAGAAGCCCGTGAGCTGCCCCGCTACCAGCGAGAGCCCACCGAACAATCCGAGATGCACCAGATCGTTTATCTGGAACTCCAGGCCAGGTTGCGCAGGGCAGCACACGACCTGAACCGCGCACCTGAAAAAACCAGCACGGCCCGCACCCAAACAGAAGATTTCACCCGCGTGGAAGAGATGGCCACCTTTGTGTCTTCCCATTACACTGACCCTCTGACAGTGGAAGACATTGCCCAGGGGGTCAAGCTGCATCCCAATTACGCCATGTCCCTGTTCAAGAGGACCATGGGCCTCACTTTGCTGGAATACCTGACCCAGCACCGCCTGGCCCATGCCCAGCGCCTGCTGATCACTTCCAATTGCAGCATTCTGGATGTGGCCTTAGAAGCGGGTTTTGGCTCCCTCAGCCGCTTTTATGCTGTGTTCAAGACCGAGGTGGGCATTTCTCCTCGCCAGTACCGCAACCAGCGGAGCACCTGAAATCCAGCAGTGCATCCAGAAAAAGAACATCCCTGTCTCAAAAAAGAAATCAAAAAAGAAAAAAGATCTGCTCCTGCCTGAGAACCATGCGGTCTGCAAGCAGCAATTTTGACCTGCCCAGAGTCAACTATCGTACTTTTTGTAGCGTTTTTTGATCCGCCAGAGCGGAACACTTGTCAGACGATGTTTTCACCGTTTTTGCTTTTGCCATATTGGCCTGTCCCAGGGAACAGACAGCTTTTTTCTTCACCTGCTGTCCACCCATCACAACTATCGTACTTTTTGTAGCGTTTTGCCAAAAATGCCTGTTTTTGGATCTGGATCTTCAGGTGGGTGTATAGACAGGATACCCTCCAGCAAAGCCCTGAAATCCCCCAAAACCTTCTTCAAACCTTATTCAAAATCACGCCTCTTTCAGGACCAAAAATGAGAGCAAAAATCGGCGCATCTCCGTTCAGAGAAACCACGATCAAGACGTATTTTTTACAAACAGAAATCAGGACAACTATCGTACTTTTTGTAGCGTTTTGGCCCAAAACCATCGTACCTTTTGTAGCGTTCAGGAGGTATCGTACTTTTTGTAGCGTTTGGGTATCGTACTTTTTGTAGCGTTTGCCCAAAATTCAACCCAAATGTTCTCCAGAAGCCAACGGAGCATGCCTGTGGATAACACAAATCACCATCGTACTTTTTGTAGCGTTTTTGCTCAAAACCATCGTACCTTTTGTAGCGTTTGCCCAAAAAGGGGGCCAAAATGCCCTCAAAAACTATCGTACTTTTTGTAGCGTTTTTATCGTACTTTTTGTAGCGTTTGGCTCTGGGGTATCGTACCTTTTGTAGCGTTTTGGGCCAAAATTATCGTACCTTTTGTAGCGTTTTGGGCCAAAATTATCGTACCTTTTGTAGCGTTTTGGCGAATTTTCGCCGTCCTGGAGCGAAAGTGACGTGGCCCCTTGTTGTTGTCAACAAATCTTTAAGTATTTATATCTTTATAATAAAAACAACAACAGGGGGCGAAACGCATTTCGAACATTTGTCATGGCCAAGAAAGAACCCATCAACCTCCGCCGCTTTGATGAACTGAATCTGGCCCGTTTGGGACTGATCAGCGTTCAAAGGACCATTCCAGAAAACCTCACCCGCTGGGAAGTGGAACACGAAACAGACGGGCGTGTGGTGCGTGTTGTCTGCGCAGGGACAACAGAGTATGGTGGTGTCCCACACGGCATCGACAACGACATCAGCGCTGCCATCATCAACCTGTTTATCGAGTCAGGCAGCCCTGAAGACGGTGCCCTGACCTTCACCACCTACCAGCTTTTGCGGGCCGCTGGACTGAGCACCAGCGTGAGATATTACAATCTGGCACGAGAAAGTTTGCTGCGCCTGTACTCTTCAAGCTACCTGATCACCGAAGGCTGGCGGGATCACCCCAAACGCCGCTGGGTCACAGTGGGCTTCCGCTACGTGGAAAAAATCGAGTTCACATCCGCAGATGGGGACACCCTGGACGGCAAATCCATCATTCGGGTGGTGATTCCCAAGGAGCTGGTGCACAGCATCCGGGCCGGGTACATCAAGCCCCTGGACCTGCAGTTCATGCGCTCTCTGGAACAACCCACCACCCGTGCGCTTTTTCGCTTGCTGGACGCGCAGAGGGTGGATCCTGAAGACCCTTCCAGAACCGTTCAGGTGTTGCAGGTGGACCTGCTGGAGTGGGCCGAGATGTGCAAACTGGTGCTCCCCACAGCCCACCGGATCCGGCGTGCCCTAGAACCTGCCCATGAGGAGCTGATTGCCAAGGGATATCTGGCCAGTGTTTCTTACTCTGGGAGAGGAAAAAAACAGAACATCACTTACGCTTTTGCCCAGGGGGTGTTGTCCCATCCTATTTCGCAAGAACTGGTCGATGTTTTGATGGAGAATGGGGTGGCAGAAAGCCGTGCCAGAGACCTGGTTCGCCAATACGGGGAGCAGGTGGGTGAAGCAGCTGTCCGCATGGAAACCATGCTGAAATCGGGGTTTCGTCCCAGAAATCCTGCGGGTTTTCTGGTGGATTTGCTGATGAATCCTGGGAAATATGCCCAAGACGGAGAAAATCCCGAAAATACCCTGAGCCTGGAACCGTCAAACAGCAAGCTGGAACTGGACCGCCAGGTGTTGTCTGCCGAGCAGGGGGAGCAGCAACGTTTGCGGGAAGAATACGATCGAATGAGTCCTGGACAGCGTGGAGAGTATGTGGTGCGCACCCTCAACCTGCTGATCCGATCTGCCCTGAAGCCCCTGGAGTACGACCTGCTGCAAGATGCAGTGGTTCAGGGGGAAGTGGATGGCTTTCAACTGATCCGCTCTGCCAGCACCGCTGTGATCCAGAAGAAGCTGAGCCACTTCATCGAAGACATCCGGCAATTGCTCTATTAAGCCACAGAATCGTTTTTAAGGATGGTGCGTGTGTTGGGGTGCCATAATTGTACTTGAGAAAAATGGAGGCTGCTTAAAAACGATTCTACTGCGTGGTGAAGGACGGGTTTGACGGCAGGGCTCTGGTGTAAAAAACCAGAGGATTTCTGGGAGATTTTTGTGAAAATCCCCCTATGGGACACTGAAAATAAAAACGCTACAAAAAGTACGATAGTTGGTTTTTCGGGGATGACCCATGGGTCATCCCCTTTTTGTTGTCATTTCCCTTGCAGAAGCTGAAAAACCATCTCTCTGGTGGCCCATGTCGGGCAAGTCTGGATTCGGCACCAACTTTCATGTCGATGTGCCACAATGCAGGCCATCTGTTTGAAGTTTTCTGGCTTGCCCTGCATGCAGGTGAAATTGCTGTCCCAGAGCCAATATGTGGAGGATTTTCAATGAATGACTTGCCCCCAGAAGCCCCAAACCGTCCAGATCCCAGCCCCGAATCTCAGTTTGGAACCCTGTTGCGGGACCTGAAAGCGCTTCCATTCAATGCCCTTTTCCCTTTCGCCGATTGGTTGAAAGCGGGTCTTCTGGGCCAGCCCCTCACCCGAACCATCCTGCTGATGGCGCTCTTTCCACTGGGGATTTATTACTTTCTGGGCCAGAACGCTTCCATCCAGACTTCGGGGTGGGCTTTTGGGGTGTACTTTGCAGCCATCTGGGCTTACATTCTGCACCTGATGGTGCGCCCAGAAAACATCCGCTGGAGCACAGCTTCTGGAGTGGCCTTTTTCACCACCCTGGTGGGCATTGCCACCGTGCTTTTTGTGCAAAAGTTTCCGGTGATCAGCTGGCTGTATGCTGCCACAGAATCTCCTTTTTCTCCCCTCAGGTTGGTGGGGTTCATCCTGGGGGTGGGTGTCCTTGAGGAGGCCGTGAAACTGGCTCCGGTGGTTTACCTGGTGTTGAAGCTCCGGGAAGTGAAAGACCTGAAACAGGCAGCCTATTATGCGGGCATCAGCGGTCTGGCTTTTGGGGTGGCGGAAGCGGTTTCGTATCTCTATTTGCTGCGCTTGCAGGATGTGGGACAACTGGTTTATGGTGGTCCCCTGAACAATGGCAGCACCATCATTCTGCAGATGGTGCGCCTGATCACCCTGCCTTTCTTGCATTGCATGTTCAGCAGCATTGCCGGGTACTACATCGGGCTTTCTCTCTACAGCAGAGAGAAACATCGGGCCTGGATTGTGTTTGGAATTGCGCTGGCTGCCATCATACATGGGCTTTATGATTTCTTTTCTTCGTCTTATCTGGGGATTGTGGTGGCAGCAGTGACCATCTTGCTTTTTGCAGGATACCTGTATTCTTCCCGCAACATCACCGAACAGGTGGAATCCCAGAAGAACATGCATGTCTGATGCTGTAACCGTTTTTTGTTGAGACCATGGGCCTGAAATGGTTGCTTGAAGGGTGTTTGCTTGGAGTAAAAACATGCTGAAACTTTCTCTGCCTTCAGCTTATGGTGTGGCCACCTACCCTCCCGGGGCCACGTTTGGTCCCAGGTTGTTGCAGGACCATGAGTTTGTCTGGGTGCTGGAAGGCCATGCCCAGTACCTGTCTGGGTCAAAATTGCTTGAATTGCCTCCTGGAACCCTGCTGTTGTGCCAGGCTGGAAGCACAGATTTTTTTGCCTGGGATCCTGACCACCACACCCGACATGCCTATGTTCATTTCCAGATCGAGGAGGTGCCTGCATCCTGGCTTCCTGCAGAAGGGTGGCCCAGGATGTGCGCCATAGACAGTTCCAGCATTCTGGTTCCCCTCTTCGAGCACCTTCTGGCCTGTGTGGAAACGGCCAGTGAAGAGCAGATCAAAGCTGTCTTGGAGTTGATGTTGACGGCTTTTGTGACAGGCCAGACCACCCTCAGGCGCTCCTACCAGAAATGGCCGCGCACCCTGGAACAGGTCATGAAGCAGGTGCATGACACCCTGGAACAGAACCCTGCCCATCCGTTCACCCTGAAAGAACTGGCCCGGATCGCGAACATCACCCCTGAGTACCTGTGTCGCCTGTTCAAAACGCACACTGGACATCCGCCGCTGGAATGGGTGAGGCTTGTCAGGCTGGACCGGGCACTGGTGCTGGTGACGCGCACCAATTACCGTTTTTCGGAGATCAGTCACCTGCTGGGTTTTGCCAGCCCGTTTCATTTTTCCAGACGGTTCAAATCTGCATATGGATTTTCACCCCGAGAGGTGCGAGAGCAGGCCCGATCAGGAAAGTCCATTCCCCTTTCCCGGCTGGTGCAGGTGGAGTTTTAAAGCCTTTGACAGAAGAACAAGCGGTTGTCTTCTGGGTGGATGTTTTTGGAGCTCGGGGTTTCACCACAAGTTTCTTCTTTCGTTGATCCATGCAACAAGGTCAATTCTGGATATGTTTTTCAAAATCATGGGCATTCCCCTGCAGGGAAAAATTGGGCACAATGCCTTCAAGATTCCACAGGAGGTTTTCATGTCTTTGACGGCTCCCATCACCCACCAGAAATACCGGGTATCGGTTCAGGAGTTTCGCACTTTTCGGGAACAGGGCTTTCTGGTGGTGCGGGGTCTCCTCTCCCCTCTTGAGGTGCAGGAACTGCAGCAACACACCGCAGATTTGATGCAGGGCAAACTCCCGGAACAGCGGGAAAGAACAGCGGACTGGGACCCCTCCCGGCACACCGGGACCACCCAGCAGGAACTGGAAGCACCCCCTGAGCACCTTTCACCAGAAGAGAAAGCCGCGTATTTTTTGCGCATCCACATGCTGCACCGCAAACTGGAACTGCATGAGCGGTATTTGCTGCATCCTGGTGTGCTGGATGTGCTGGAGGCATTGATTGGGCCGGACATTCTGGCCTTGCAAAGCATGCTGTTCATCAAGGGACCAGGAAAACCCGGTCAGGGCTGGCATCAGGACAGTTATTACATTCCCACCGAACCGGACACCCTTTGTGGAGCCTGGATGGCCATTGATGATGTGGACGAATACAACGGGGCCATGTGGTTCTCAAAAGGCAGCCAGCAGGAACCCATTTATCCTCCAGTGTCTGGACAGTATGGCTTTGGGCAGCGGGATCTGGCAGGAACGTTTGAAGTGGGCGGGGTCAGCAACCCCAACGATGAGGAAAACGACCTGGCCCGGATTGCCAATCGGTATGACCAGCTTCTGGTGTCTGCCAGAGCAGGGGATGTGGTGTTCTTTGGCGGGCACGTTTTGCACCGCAGCAAGAAAAACATGACCCTGGACCGTTTCAGGCGCTCTTTTGTGGGCCACTACTGCAATGCGAGGTCTTTCACCCAGTGGGGAGCAGATGACAGCGTTGCTGCCAGAGATCCCATCACAGGCATGTCCAACAGTTCGCACATTCTGGCCCGTGGGGACACACACCTGCCGTTTGCAAAGCCCAGATTTGGAACCCCCTGTGCAGCCCTGCTCAGTTCAGAAGAACGCAAATCTGCAGCAGGTGTGAGCACCCGCATGATGGGTGACATGGAAGCAGGCATGATGGGTGAGATGCCCATCGATCCCACCCTGAAGGATGAGGATTGAGGTTCAGCTCAGGCTGGAAAGGGCTTGCAAAACAGGCTGAAAGTCCTGCAGGGTCCAGTGTTTCAGGTCGCTGACCTGCCCATCTCCCAGTTCCATGATCCTCAGGCGACCCTCTGCATGCTGAACCACATCCACAGAGAAGAAAGGGGTGGAGATGTGTTGTGCTGCCACCTGGACAGGTTCTGGGATGGATCCGGCTCTGGAGTAAGGCTGTCCTTGTACCACAAAGTAACGTTCCTCGGTGTCTGGCAGCAGGTCTTCAAAACACCGGATGCATAGACCCCCTTCAATTTCACCCCGATATTGCACCATCTGGACAGCAATCAAGGTGATTTCTTCCAGGGTGTGTGCAACAGGACCATGGCCTGTGGAAAGGGATTTGACCCAGTCCTTCACAAAATAAGCAGGCCATTTCACATCCTGCAGCCCATCGATGGCGTCTTCTGGTGTATCGAAAAAGCGGGTTTCCGGGGTGAAGTCCTGCAAGGCAGGGTACCATTCAGGAAGGTGGTGGGTGAGCCTGTAGTGCTCTGGAGAGGTCAGCAGTCTCCTGCCTTCGTGTTGAACCAGCTGATTCAGCACTGCATATTGTTTTTCAGACAGCATCCAACCCCGATAAAGCAGAAGTTCATTTTCAGGAACAGCAGGAGAGGTTTTCAGAACACCTTCCAGCAGATCTTCAAAGGAAATTCTGGAGGTGGAAAGGTTCAGGCTTCTGGCCAGATCCTGTTCCTGTTCATATTGGTCATCGACATGTTTCAGATCAAAAGGCACAGCAGGATACAGGAAGCGAAGGGACATGTTTTCAGCATAACCAGTTTGCAGGGCTTGCCATGATTCCCTTATTGTGGAACAATTCCTCTATGGCGAATAAGCGAATCAATTATGCTGGCAGTTCACCCCTCGAACCTGTGATTGGCTACTCCCGCGTGGTGCGGGTGGGGAACATCGTGCATGTGGCAGGCACCACAGCCACCCGTCCAGATGGTTCTGGGAAAATTGTGGGTGTGGGAGACATGTACCTGCAGACCAGACAGACCCTGGAAAACATCCAGACCGCCTTGCAAAATGCTGGAATTGACCTGAAGCATGTGGTGCGCACCCGCATGTTTGTCACGGACATTTCCCGCTGGGAAGAAGTGGGCCGGGCACACGGAGAGTTCTTCAGAGACATCCGGCCCGTGGCCGCCATGTATGGCATTCAGGCCCTGGTGAATCCGGACATGCTGGTGGAGATTGAAGTGGAAGCCATCCTTCCTGAGGGTCATCCTTGAGCGACCCCTCTCAGCAGGATCTGGATGTGGTGAAACTGGGGGCCAGAATCCGGGGGGAGCGCCTTCGCAAAGGCATCACCCTGGAAACCCTGGCAGAGAAAGCAGGAATCAGCCGCAGCATGCTTTCCGATGTGGAACGCGGCCAGAAGGTGCCCACCATCGTGATGCTGGGCCGCATTGCTGCAGGTCTGGACACCACTGTTGCCCGTTTTCTGGAAGAAGAGCGCAGTGACCGGGTGTTCCTGCTGAAAAAAGACCAGCAGGCCATTTACCACAGCCCTGGGGTCAAAAGCCGCATTCTCTCCCCTGTTCTGCCTCGCAATGAACTCACCCTGATTGAGGTGACCCTGGACCCAGGTTACCGGGGCCTTCCCCTTACCCCCCATGCCAGAGGCTCAAGGGAATATTTGCTGGTTCAGCAGGGCAGCATGGTGGCTGTTTTGAATGGTCTGGAATACACCCTCCATGAAGGGGACACCCTGTTCTATGAAGCAGATCAGGAACACATTTATGCCAACCCTTTCGAACTTGCCTGTGTTTTTGTGCTGGTGATGGACATCCAGGGTGGCCCAGAAGTCTGATTTTTCTGGAAATTTAAAAAGCAATCCCACAGAAGAAAAACCCCTTTGCTGCGACGTCGCAGCAAAGGGGTTTTTGAGGGATTTTTGAGGCTCAAAAGCTCACCAGGCGTAGGCTTCTGGGGCCTGCCCACCCGGACCAGGCCAGATTTCATCCAGCTTTTTCAGAGCATCTGCATCCAGCGTGATGTCCAGGGCTTTCAGGTTGCCTTCCAGTTGCTCCAGGGTTCTGGGGCCAATGATGGGGGCGGTGACTGCCGGGTTGTGCAGAAGCCAGGCCAGGGCCACATCTGCAGGGTGCTGCCCGAGTTCCTGACAGAAAGCCTCGTACTGTTCCAGTTGAGGGCGATGCTTTTCAATGGCGGTTTGCATCCGTTCGCTGGCCCTTCTGCCTTCACTGACTTTTTGCAGCACCCCACCCAGCAGGCCGCCAGCCAGAGGACTCCAGGGGATCAGGCCCAGACCGAAAGACTGGCAGGCAGGAATGACTTCCAGTTCAATCATGCGGGCATTCAGGTTGTAGAGGCTCTGTTCAGAAACCAGACCCATGAAGTGCCGCTGGCTGGCGAGGCTGTTGGCCTGGGCAATGTTCCAGCCTGCGAAATTGCTGGACCCCACATACAGCACCTTGCCTTCGCGCACCAGTTGCTCCATGGCCTGCCAGATTTCCTCCCAGGGGGTGGAGCGGTCGATGTGGTGCATCTGGTACAGATCGATGTGGTCGGTTTTCAGGCGGCGCAGGCTGTCCTCGCAGGCTTTGCGGATGTGGTAAGCCGAGAGCTTCTGGTCGTTGGGCCCCTCCCCCATCTTGCCGTACACCTTGGTGGCCAGCACAATCTGGTCGCGTTTGCCAGGATTTTTTTCCAGCCAGTTCCCGATGATCTTTTCGGTGATGCCTTCACCGGTTTTCCAGCCGTACACATCTGCAGTGTCGAAGAAATTGATGCCCCGGTCCAGCGCAGCGTCCATGATGCCATAACTGTCTTCTTCGGTGGTTTCGGGACCGAAGTTCATGGTGCCCAGGCAGAGGGGGCTGACTTTCAGGCCAGTGCGTCCTAAATTGCGGTGTTGCATGCAGATCTCCTTGGGTGTGCAGTTTTGAAATCGACCAGATTTTACCCTGTCTTTTTTGTTTCATATGGAACTTAAGTGACATCTCTTTCTGACAACTCAGGCAGGGTGATGTTCTGAAGCGTTTTCTTCAGCCCCAGGTGTACTGTGAAGAATGCCTGCTTTTACGGCATCCTGCAACAATTCCAGGACAAATTCCCACAGCACAGGAAAACGCCTGAGGTGTTTTTCCTTGAGTTTCAGCAAACGTTCCATGGTGAGGTCAGGATGTTTTTCTGTGCAGCCCAGACCTCCCTGACCCCAGGTGAGCAGCATGGGCTGCAGGGCGTCCAGTGCTCTGGCGTACTGGGCTTCAGGGGTTTTCTGGGTTTCAAACTCCTCAAACAGATCCAGAAAATGCTTTTGCTGGTCTTCGGGCAGCAGGCCAAAAAGCTGCTTTGCCGCCTGCCATTCCTGCTCAGCCTGTTGCTGAAGGTCTGCTGCAGAGACATCGAAAAAAGTGTCACCTGCGTAAATTTCCACCAGATCATGCAACAGCAAAAGTTGAATCACCCGGTTCATGTCGGTGCCTGCGGGGGCATGTTCTGCCAGGGTCAGGGCCATCAGGGCCAGATGCCAGGAATGCTCTGCACTGTTTTCCATGCGGCTGCCATTGTGCAGGGTGGTGGTGCGGATGATGTTTTTCAGCTGGTCACAGGTGAGGAGGAACTGCATCTGGGCAGCAAGACGGTTCATCTCCAGATTTTAAGGGTTTCAGGGCCGGATGGAAAGCAGGCAGGCCCATTTTCTGTGTTGATGTGTTGCAGAAATCAAAATTTCAGAAATTTATTTTGTTCATCCCACACAAGAAAAACCCCTTTGCTGCGACGTCGCAGCAAAGGGGTTTGACCGTCCCTGTTTACTGGTAACGGGCAGCCAGGGTTTCAATTTCCTGCAGCAAATCCTTCAGGCGTTGCTGGTCCTCGCCAGAGAGCTTCTTGACCGGAACCCCCAGGTTCTTTTTGACCAGTTCGGAGATGGAGCGGCCTTTTTTGACCGGAGCCAGGAACTGGTTGATTTTCAGGCGCAAGTCTCTGGCACTGATGTTGAGGGCTTTTTGCAGCCAGCCTTCAAAGTCTTCATCTGCAAGGTGCTTGAGGCGGTTGAGTTCCACCGCTGAACTCATGCCCAGTTCTCCCTGTTGCAGCAAGGCCAGCACTCTGGGATGGTAATTCAGAATGGGAAGGCGTTTGGTCACAAAGGTGCCCAGTTCAGGAATGCGCACCAATTGGGTGAGCTTCTGGTACTCCTCGGTCAGTTCAGGCTGGCTTTCCGGGGTGCGGTAGGCATCCTGCAGATTTTTGATGATCTCTTGCTGTGATCTGTCCAGCCTGCGTTCCAGAATTTGCAAAGTGGCGACCAGTTGCTCGTAGGCATTCAGGTCTTCACGGTGGGCATTTTCCACAAAGGCCCGTTCCAGGTCTTCATGGGCATCACTGGCATTGCGGATGTACGCTGGAATCTCACTGAGTCCAGCAGCCCTGGCTGCCTGAAAGCGCCGCTCTCCAGCAATGATCCGGTAATATCCTGGCTTTTCAGGGTGGTTTCTGAGGGTGATGGGGGAGATCACCCCATACACCTTGATGGATTCACTTAAAGCCGCCAGCTCCTGGGGGTCAAAGTGCCTGCGGGGATTGTCCACACTGGGCAGAATGGCACTCAGACTGATCTGGTTTCCCAGCTTCAAAGCCCCCATCTGCACCTGCTGTTTTTCCTTGATGGTTTCAGGAACGCGGGGTTTCATGAGTTCACCGGGGCCTGGGTGAGGGATTCCAGCAGGGAAACAATTTGCTGCAGTTCAGCCTTGGTGGTTTCAATGCCGCTCATGTTGCGGTTGCTGTATTCCAGAGACAGCACAGGTCTGCATTCTGCGGCTGCAAACTCGAAAGGGGTGCTGCGTTCGGTCAGGCCATTGAAGTAGGGAACCCCCAGGCTGTCCAGCTGTTCACTGATCTGCTCGTTGGCGTATTTGACCCCGGAAGTCCTGCCTGCCCGGGTCAAAACGTACATCAAAATCTCCAGTTCTGGGTTGATGGAAGCAGATTCCTGCACCACGCTGAGGGTGGAACGGATGCTCCTGAGCCCCTTGATGGTGCTGGGGATGGGGCAGATCAGTTTGCTGGCACTGGCAGAGGCAATGCTGCTCAGGGTTTCTCCAGCAGGGCTGGCATCGATCAGGATGTACTGGTAGCCCCGTTCAGCCGCAATTTTTTTCAGGTGTTTGCGCAGGTTCAGCAGCTCTGCAATGTCTGCCCGACGCACCCTACGCAGGTCCTCATGTCCCGGAATCAAATCAAAACCAAAGCGGGTTTCAATGGGGGAGAGGGGCTGGTTTTCCAGAATGGCACTGAGTGCGGTGTGCTCAGGACGGATGTCCACATCGATCAGGTAGCCCAGAAATTCAGTCAGGTTGGCCTGGGAATCCAGGTCAACAGCCAGCACCTTGTAGCCTTTCTGGGCCAGCCCGTAAGCAAGTTCACGGGTGAGGGTGGTTTTGGCAGACCCCCCGGTGTGGTTGTACAGCGTGATGATTTCACTCATTCTCTTGCCTCCGTTTGCAAGTTCCCAGTAATCGCTGGGATGCATCAGCACCCCAATGGTTTTGTGATGGCTTGAGACATGCACGCTCTGTCCACGTTTCAGATCATCGAAATGCTGTTTGAGACCCTGCCTGAAATTGGAGATGGGCACAGTCTGTTTCCTTGCCATATGCTGTCAGTTATACACTGAAATGCCCCTGACAGGGTTCACAAATGTACAAAACAACTTTTGTTTTGACCAGGTCTAAAAGAATTTTTCTGCGCTGTCCTGAAGAAGAAAATCCACCTTGCTGCGACATCGCAGCAAAAAACCCCAGGCGCTCCAGTTGTGTGGGGATTCAGGCAGAATCTGTGGCGCTGAGTCGTTACCCTGAAACAGAATCCAACATGCTCAAGGAGGGCGTCATGTGGCCATTTGGAAAAAACATTGTGGAACAGATCAAAGACACTTTCGGACAGAACCGGGTCTCCAAAGACCTGCCCGTGCAGGTGGAAGAACAGAATGGCAATGTCATTCTGAAAGGGGAGGTGCCCACAGAGGACCACAAATCCCTGCTGGAAACCATTGCCCAGACCATCCGTGGGGTCAAAAACGTCAAAACCACGGACCTGAAAGTGCAGCAGGCATCTGCCCATAAAACCGCTTCCCAGAGCAATTCCCAGCACACCCAGGCCGAAATTCAGGAACTCCGCAACCGCAGCCGCATTGCCCGTGAGGTGCTGAAACGCCTGGAAGCCAACGCTGAACTGGCCGATGATCCCATTGCCGTGTTGCAATCTGGTCATGGTGTGGTGCTGCGGGGTGCCGTGGACAACCAGCACGAATACAACCTGGCCGTCAAGATTGCCCAGGAAACCCCAGAAGTGGAAAGCGTGGACAGCAGCGACCTGAGAATTGATCCCCAGGCCAAGCAGAAGTACAAATCCTCCCTGCAACAGCAAAGCTCCTGAGGTCCGCCCATGGCACACCTGAGCATCATCGTGAAACCCGACGGTCATTTTGATGTGGCCGTCACCGACACCAGTGGCATCTACCTGAACGACCAGTTTTCCAGAAGCAGCATCGAATCCACCTTGCGGGAACTGCAGTCCAGAAAAACCCTCAACATCGTGGGAGATCCCAGAGATGCGCAGATGCAAAATCTGGAATTTGGCCCTGGTGTGTTCAGGTTCATTCCCATTGATCTGGGTCTGGCTTCTGCAAGCTGGGGTGTGGATCTGGTGCTGCCTCAGGAGGGTGGGCCAGAGAAAGCCCTGCACATTGGGCGCTTTGAAACCCTTCTGGATGCTTTTGAAGATGCTCTGGATCAGGTGTACCGACCAGAAACTTCTGGTGAGGTGCTGGGAAAGAACAAGAACAAATAAAATGCAAAGCTGAGAATAAATCCAGCCAGACCGAATTGGGGCAGGGGAGAGGAGCAATCCAGTCCTCTCCCCCCTGTTCCCTGTAACACATGTTCCCGGTAAAGGTGTTTCAGCAAGTTCTGGGTGTTGTTGTCCAGGGGCCATGCAGCTGGGTCAGCCAGAAGTGTGGAATTGCAGCCAGACCTGAGATGATCAACTGCAGGCTGAAAATCAGCAAAAGATCAGCAAAAGAAAAAAACCCACGCCAGTTGCGGGTGGGTTCTCTTGATGCAGGCACTTCGGTTCAAGAAGAGGAAGGTCCTGAAACTGGATTTCACCAGCGGGTGTAGAACAGGCCCTGGTAACGCGCGTTGGCATTGGGGTTGCTGGAAGGATAAGCGCCCATGAAAGACTGGATTCCAGAAGAGTTGTCTCCGCGCCAGTAGTTCATGAAGATGTAGGTGGGATCACTGGGGAAGTGGGCGGTGTTGACGTTGAGTGCTCCACCGTAGGCGTTGTTGCGGTACACGTGGACGGTGTAGCTGCCTTCTCTGTAGTTGAAGGATTCTGCAGGAGGGGTGCCCCGGTTCATGGTGAAGATCACGTTGTTGCCATATTTCCATTGCACCGAGTTGGTGTCCCAGTTGAACAGGGCAGCCGTGTAATTGCCAGAGTTCACGATGCCTGTGCCCACATCAATGAAGCCTTCGTAGATGTATTTGTCACTGGTCGAGGAGGCCTGAAAGATCACGGCCACGTGGTAGCGGGCCTTGCTGGCGGTGGTGGCTCCGGGCCAGTTGGGGATGTACTCGATGTCGATTTCCTGCCAGCTGCCGCCTCCGGTGTCCCAGCGTTTGAAGGTGAAAATGCTGGCCAGGGTGCCCGAAACATTGTCCAGATTGAAATTCCCACCAATGGTGGAACGAGGTGCTGCTTTGCGTTCTTTGGTTTTCAGTTCTGCACAGCGGCTTCCAGAAGTGTTGAGGCGCAAATTCAATTTGCCACTGTTCTGGCCTGTGGCATCCGGGGCAGCATTGGCAGAATTGAAGGTGCAACCGAAAGGTGCTCCGTTGAAGTTGTTGGCAGCTTGCCAGAGGTCGGTGTTGTAGCTCCAGAAAGCAAAGTCATCATAGAAGCTTCCACCGCCCCAGGCTTGCCCTGCTCCAGGGGTGTTGGTGTCTCCCTGCTTTTGAATGGCAGCGGAGTTGAGGCTGGGGGTCTGGCTGCAAGCAACGAACAGAAGAGCGCAGGACAACAACAGGGGGTTTTTCATGGTGGATCTCCTTGAAAGACACACAGGTCTCTGGACCGGATTCGGAGGACATCCGGAACAGATGAAGAACAGGAATGGAAGAAGCAGGACTGTGCAAGTCCATGCAAAGCTGCAAACCAGCGACATTGCTGGTGTTTGGGTTGTTTCTGTGTCTTCACCATACTCCATGAAAAGGCTTTCTGCAAGAGGTGTGTGTTTGACATGCAGAAAAGGGCTTCTTTGCGAAGGGTCATGAAAATCCAGAAAAGCTTTCATGACATCTTGATCGGGCTGCCTTCCAAAATGCTTTACCGGGAAAACATGTGTGAAATAGGGAATCTCCCCCGACCTGACTGTTTTCGAGGGGTTCCCCTGAAACCCCTCTTGAAGAAAAGGTTTTCAAGTGCTACGCTGAAAACCAGCAAGACCAACAGAAAGAACTGGACAGCAAGACCGCCTTGCAATGTCCCATCACCCCTGAGGCACCCCCTTTGATGGCATGGTGCAGGACTCAGGGCAGGTGATGGACTGTCTTCCAGGCTTTTTCTCCTGCAACTTGAAAAGCTTTTCTTGTTGTCCAGTGGCTTTCCGGCTGAGAGGTAACCTGTGACATCGATCTCCATGAAAACCGCACCCCGCCTCCTTGTGCTCACCGTGCTGCTCACCAGTTGTGCCACCCAGGGTCTGCCCCAGACGACACCCACTGGACCTGCCTCCGGCATCGCTGGACTTCCCATCCTCAAAGACCAGAATGCAGACAGCACCAGTGGCGTGTTTTTCGGGATTTTCCGCGAAAGAGACGACCATGCCGCAGTGGCCAATGAAGTGGCCAACGACCTGCGTTTCAAGCCTGCCACTGTGATGTGGTATTCCTCCTGGAAAGTAGGCAGCAATTTCCCCAAAGCAGATGTGCTGGGCCTCAGCAAACAGGGCGTGGTGCCCAACATCACCTGGGAGCCCTGGGACTGGACCCTGCCCCTCAATGACCCCAAGCAGATCAAGCTGCAAGACATTCTGGACGGCAAGTTTGACGATTACATCCGCAGCTGGGCCAAAGCTGCCAAAGAAGTCAATGTGCCGTTCCTGCTGCGCTGGGGCCACGAATTCAACGGCAACTGGTACCCCTGGGCCGTCTCCACCAACGGTCAGGACCCCACCGTTTTTGTCAAAGCCTACCAGCATGTGCATGACATCTTCAAAGCAGAAGGCGCAACCAAAGTGCAGTGGATCTGGTGTTACAACAACGCAGATGTTCCCGGAGACGCCTGGAACGATGTGGCCAGAGCCTACCCCGGAGATGCCTACGTGGACTGGGTGGGCCTGGACGGGTACAACTGGGGCACCAACCCCTCCTGGGGAAGCTGGGCACCCTTTAAAGATGTGTTCAAAGGCGCTTATGACCGTGCCCTGAAAATTGCCCCTGGCAAACCCATCATCATCGGAGAATTTGCTTCCTCAGAAGTGGGTGGAGACAAGGGCCAGTGGATCCTCAACATGTTCTCTGATTTGCCCAGACTGTTCCCACAGATCAAGGCCATCGTGTGGTTCGACATTCAGAAAGAAGAAGACTGGCGCATTGATTCTTCCCACAACAGTTTTGAGCGTCTGGCCCTGGGTCTGCGCAGCAAGGACATCCGCGGCAATGGTGCAGCCCTGCTCAAAGTGCCTGCTTCGATTGTTCCCCCACTGCCCCCCGCTGGAGACAGCAAGAAACTGGCCACCTTTGAAACCCTTGCAGAAGTCCGTCTGGTCACGCAGGAAGGCGGGAAAGTGTTCCTGGGCGGTTTTCAGGAGCAGGCTGCACAGCCCAGCACCTTCAGCAACCAGGACCAGGGCAATGAACCCCCGGCTGTGGTGTACCCCGCAGGAGACGGACAGACCCAGCACGCAGGTTTTGACTTTGGCATCAAATCCCCCAATGCCTACGCTGGCGTGGTGATGAGCCTGGAAGTGAAACCCAGAAATGCAGAAGGCAAGCAGGTTTCCGTGGATTACAGCAGCTTTAAGACCCTCAGGGTCACCCTGAAAGCCACCGGAACCACCAAACTGCGTCTGGAATTCATTGGGGACAAGTCACTGGGCATTCAGGATGGCAGCTACCCCCAGGTGTATGTGGATGTTTCTGCAGCCACCAAAACCGTCGATGTGCCCATCAGCAGTTTTGCGCAACCCGACTGGGCATCCGTGAAAAAGACCACCACAGAAGTGCTCAAGCAACTCATCACTTTCAACGTGGTGGCAGACACCGTGCCTTCCAGTGGCAATGTGCAAATTGACGACCTGATGCTGCTGCCTTAAAGGGCCGGGCGAAAGGATGTGCAGGGAAATCTCACTTGAGGAAGTTTACAGTAAACAGTTTACAGTGGACAGCCAGAGAGATGATTTTCATGCATTGTACAGGCAACTGTTCTGAAGCGAGAGAAAACAGGAAGAGGGCCGTGGGTGCAGTGTGAAAACTTGCCCTCGGCCCTCTGGCGCTCCTCCGCTTATACTGTTCATGACAGGGAATCCCATGAAGAAACGCAACGTCACCATCAATGAAGTCGCCCGTGCTGCCGGGGTGTCCATCAGCACCGTTTCACGCATCATCAACGGCAGTGCTTTTGTGGCCGAGGACAAGAGGGAAGCGGTGGAAACGGCGCTCAAGGACCTGGGTTTCCAGCCCAATTACCTGGCCCGCACCCTGATCAGCGGAAAGAGCATGAGCATCGGGGTGATCGCCGAGGACATCGTGAGCCCCTACTTTGCGGATGTGATTCGCGGCATCGAGCACCACCTGCTGGACACCGATTACCAGCCGATTTTGAACAGCGGTCACTGGTCGAGTCCTTACGAACAGCGGGCCATTGAAACCCTGATCTACCGCAAGGTGGACGCCATGATCCTGCTGGGCAGCACCCTCCCAGACGAAAAACTCCGGGAAATTGGTGAACGGATTCCGCTATTCGTGTTCGGACGCAGTGTGCCAGGGATGGAGGAGCGCTGTCTGGTGCTGGACCAGTTCAAGGGCGGTTACATTGCCACCCGGCACCTGATCGAACTGGGCCACCGGGACATTGTGCATGTGACCGGGCCGGAAAACCACCAGGATGCCCAGGAGCGCCTGAGGGGTTACCAGACGGCCCTGGAAGAAAGCGGCCTGACCTTCAATCCACAACTGGTGCTGCATGGGGATTTTCTGGAGCGCACCGCTTACATGGCGACCCTCAAACTCATCGAGAGCCTGAGTTCCTTCACTGCGATTTTTGCTGCCAACGACCAGATGGCTGCAGGAGCGAGGCTGGCCCTGTACCGCAAAGGACTGCGCATTCCCGAAGATGTGTCTCTGGTTGGTTACGACGATTTGCCCGGAACGGCGTTCATGTCCCCTCCGCTCACCACCGTGCACCAGCCCACCTACGACATCGGACAGGCGCTGGGCAGGCACGTGCTGCGGGTCCTCCGGGACGAGGAATCCCCCATGCCCGACTTTGACCTGACGCTGGTGGTCCGGGAATCCACCTCCAGGCTGCACCGGGGCTACCGGGTGTGATGTCAGGAGACAAACAGGATCTGGAGAAAGTGCGGCAGTTCCACAGGCAGGACTTGAATGATGGGCTGAGGCACCTTTTCAGTTTTGGTATCCCGTGTTTTGCAAGCCCTTGGGTCCTTCCTGGAAACGCTGAATCCTGAGGTGTGATCAGGGTGAAAGCGTCAGGTGAAGTTCAAGAGCTTGTCCCACAGAGGAGACACGGTTCACCATCAGGCTCTACAACAGAAGAGGGCACCCCTGGGGTGCCCTCTTGCCATTTGTCGTGAAGCTGGTTTTGATTCCGATCGTTTCGAACTTCTGGATTCCGATGTTGAAAACAGAAAGGATCAATAGTTGGTTTTCAACCAGGACAGCCAGTGCGCCCAGGTCATCAATTTGCAGTAATTTTTGGGGTTGGAGATACAGGGCATCCAGCCAATGTTCTCATCTGCTGGAGTCAACCCTTGAATGAGCTGATCAGCACGTATTTTTGCAGTGTTGATCGCATCCCCAGCGGTGGAGGCTTTGATATCGACACGTTGACTGTTGCCTGTGAAAGTTGTACCGCTGAAGAATTGAAAGTAAATACCTTCTATGCTCCAGTACTCTGGGGTGGTCGAAGTTGCATTGATCTTGACTGGAGCATTGAAAGAGGCAGCATTCACCAGGGGAGAACAAACCAGTTGCACAAACACGTTGGAGGTGGGTTCAGTGGGGTCACTGCTGCGTACCACCAGCGTTGCAGAATGAGTGCTGGGAGCAGAAACTGAGGCAGAAGGTGCAGGGCACTGACCAATCAGGTTCACTGTGGCGGTTTCACCAGGATTCAGGTAGCTTCTGGTGCCTGCCCCCTCCACCGTGAGCCAGGAAACTGAGGATGCGTCCACCGAAAACCGCAAGGGCAAGGTCGCATGAACGTTTTGAATGGTGATTTTCCCGATGGGTGTTCCGCTCCATTCCACTTTGCCACTGCCGTAGAATTTTGGACTCTCGGCTTTAACTGTGCCTGAGCCTTTGCATTTGATGTAAATGGGAAGCGTCTTGCTGTCAGTTGGCTCCGTGGGATCGTTGTGTTTCACCACGAGTCCCACCAGACCGTCAAATTCCCGGTCACAATAAATGTCATGGTCCAGACGGATTTCTCCTTGTGGAGCCACAATGCCACTCATGGCCTGGGGGTTTTTGAACTGCACTGCAGAAGTGGGCACGCCGAGGTATCTGGGGGTCACCGAGTAGGTGAGGTCCCTGCAGCCCAGGTTTTTCAACACCAGGGTCTCGCTTTGTCTGGATTCTGCCTGCATGTCATAAGTGGCCGGGGTGTTCTCATCGTAGTAGCGACCATCTTTGTATATTTTAGCGAAAATGAATGGGTCTCCAGTGGAGAACTTGGCAGTCAAAAGATTGCTTTTGGGCTTGAAGTTGGGATCACGGTTTGCGGAGTGATCGTTTGCATATATTTGAAGATTCATCAAGTGGTCGTTAACAGCATCGGTTGCAATACGCTCAAAAATAGCCAGCACCTGTATGGCTTTAAAGCTATTTTCTAATAGATTAACACGAGCCATCGATGCTTCAAAAGCATCTGCCGTTAAACGTCCGTGTTTTCGAATGGCATCCAAAGCAAACGTTTCCCGAGTGTAGCTGCCATCTGATGCCTGGGCCAGTTGATAGAAACCATCAATGGATGCATATACTGCACCTAGCGAACCTACGGCGGCATTGTAAATAGCAACTGGGTCACTCACGTCATGATCATTAGCAAGATCCAGTAGTGATTTTGTGAAATCATTGGTGAAAGCATCAACCAACCCATTGATCTTTTGGAGCATGTCGTTGTGGTTTCCGCCATAGCCTGATTGCACCAAGCCAAACTCTATCATGGGGAAAAGTGCCGTCAGGACGTTCTCTGTCAATGGAGATTTAAAAGCAGCATCATCCCAAGGCGCTCCACGATTGCCAACAGTACCCGAGGCAACAACAGTGTATACTCCACAAGGATTTGGATCCGTCAATCGCATTTTGATATGACTGTCTGGATTATTGGCTACAGCAGCATAAAGGGCATATCCAAAAGTGTCCAACAAAAACGAAGGGGGCGTTCCAGCAAATGTTGCCGTAGGCTCTCCCGGATTCTTGCAGGAATTTCCATTTTCCGAGGGTTCGCACATGATTGACTGGTTATAGCTATTTAATTCAGAGAAACGAATGTCATCTCTGTCTCCCGGAAAGACAAAGAAGCGCTGTGCAATGACCGCCTGCGTCCATACTCCAAATGTTTGGGTGCTGGCCGTATAATCAATGAGGTGGTTCATGGATCGCAGGTCAAAATCTTTGATGATGGTCTGTTTGGTCACCTGAATACTGCTTCCCTGTTCCAGGTACTCTTTCAACCAGAGGCTGGATTTTTCGTTCAGGCTGTTACTGGTGTACGTTCCGCTTAAGAATGTGGTGACATCAGACCGGCCTTTCAGGAACTGGTAATACCCCAGACGCTGTTGATAAGGGAGATACTGAGCAAAGAAATGCATGAACACTGCAGACAAACCAGAGTTGTACCGATTGAACTGCAGTTCTTGCTTGTCCTTGCCAATCACCACATCTTGGCCAATGACTTTCCCACTGCTGTCCAGCAAAAAGACCCGTGCAATGCTAGTGGGTGAGTAGGGAACATACACCCCTTTGCTGGTTGCATTCACTGAAACTTCTTGTGTGGGACTCAGTACAGTGGCGGCGCCAGAAATATTTTCCATCGTAAAAGGAACCCTCTTGTGCAGTACTTCAGGCAATGGAATCTGTACAATAGGTAGAGGTTTCAATAGGGTTGTGGGGATCACCTGCCTTGCCTGACTGACACTCTCCCACTCCAGTTTGGCCTGAGCATTTCCAGTGTTGTGTTTGTACTCAATTTGCAAATCCACCTTCTGGTCCCCTTTAAGGGTGATCGAGCCCAAGGCATTCACCGGAGTGGCACTGTCCCACTGGTCGATGATGATCTTGTGGTTCACCCGCAGGCGGATCCCGTGCCCTCCAGTGAAGTAGAAGGTGTAGGTTTCGTTGAAGGATGGCGTGATGCTCCCACTCCAGCGCACACTGTAGGTCTCAGGGGCAATGTATGGCGCTGGAGACCACCCTCCCCAGTTGAAGTTGATTCCGGCAGACAGCCGTTCCACACGCTTGCTGGTGAAATCGGGGTTGTCAAAGTATTCTGCCCTGAGGCCCTGCTGGGTGTCGTTCAGGGTGGCAATGCTCTGCACCGGAGCCAGGGGCTGCACCACCGAGGTCACCGCAGTGGAGGTGTTTTCTGGCGCAATGCTTTTGCTGATGCAGTTTTTGTCGTTGGCGTACCCGGGGGTCCCCAGATTCCAGTTCGCAGGAGTCGTGGAGGTTCCGGCCACCAGCACGGGGTTCTGACTGGCATCCAGGGTCGCACGGGCCACCTGGCGGTTGAACATGTTCCACTGCAGCATGAAGTCACTCCGGCCATCCAGCCAGGTGTTCAGGCTCGCCTGATCCGTGCCGATGCCGTAAGGACGGGAGTAATAAATGCCCAGGTGGCTGAGAAAACGCCGGTCGGTGGTGGAGGCGTTGTTGTAGCCGCGCAGCATGAATTTGAAATTGGGCAGGGGGTTGGTCGCTGTGTTGTAGGTTTTGGCTCCGGTGGGTTCATACACGGTGTAACTGGGAGTGGTGACTTTCAGGTACCCTTCCTGGTAGGGCATGTCCACCTTCACCCAGTCGTTTTTGGTGGCTCCAGTGGCAGGGTCCTTGTAGTTCGCCTGGATCACTTCAGGGCGGGTTTTCACGGTGGGGTCCAGGTAGAATTCCAGTTTGGCCTGCTGGCCCCCTGGGAGGCGCACCTGGTTGCCATCTACCGTGGCATTCACGGTCTGCCCTGCCGGATTGATGGTGCTCTGAATGCTGCCGTCTGGATTGACCAGTTTGTAGGTGTTGGCGGTGCTGATCACTGGCAGGCTGTAGTCTTTGGTGGTGGCCTGGTAAATCAGGCCGTAGCTCACCGAACCGTTCAGGTACACATTTGAGAGGGCCACATTCTGGGTGTTGTCTGCGCCAACCAGTTTCCCAGGAATGCTGAAGGTGGGGCTGTACAGGTACTGGTAGTTCAGGGGTGCAGGGTAGGCTTTGTTGCCTGCAGCATTGATGGTGTAATCGGTGAGTTTGAAGTACGGGGCGGGTCTGAGGTCGGTGGTGAAGGTGCTGTAGTTCAAGGGGGCACCATTGTCACTGACGTAAATCCATTGCCTCCAGATGGGTCCTGCGCTGCCATACGGGTAATTTCCTCCAGCAGCAACATTGCTGCACAGGGGAGCGGTGCCCATGGGGGTGATGTCTGGTGTGGTCTCAGTGACTGGTCCGGTGGGTTTGGAGGCTGCAGGTGGCCTGAGCAGACCACAACTGGAAAGCCCGAGTGCTCCTAGGAGCAGCAGGCTGAGTTTCAGGTTGTGCATTTCATAAACCTCTGGGCGTGTGCGAGAAAGCTTCAGAATCAATGGAATTCATTTATGGATAACGGATTTGTTGCAGAATTGTTTCACCTCGATCACATCTTAAAGCCTTTCAGGTCAAAAATGATATCTTAATGAAAATACATGAAGAAAGATTTAGATGGCCCTGGACATATCAGAGCAAAATTTAAAGGGGTTTCAGAAAAATACAGACCAGGTCGAGTTTGCAGAGGGTGACTGGATTTTGGATTGGATCGTTGAGAGGGCTCAAGATCTCTGTCAATGCCCTGGGTCATCTCCTGGATCTGGTGGTGCCTCCAGCCAACGAGAAGTGTTGCTCCCAAGAGATAGAAGTCGCAAAACAGATCCAGATTGTGCCGATATCAATGTGGAGATTGCCTGTGTGGGTCGGGGTCACACCAGGGAAGAGGTCGTTCCCCAGGAAGCTTTGGAGGGTGGATCAAGCTGCAAGGGTGAAATGTCCGCAATTCAAGAACAGCTTGCTGCTGCAGCCCCAATGCTGGGTCTTAGAGCGGTCTTTTGGGCGGTTGTCACGTTTCAGGCGAGGAACGAGAGACTGCGAAAGACCCTCTGAGACCGTCAAAGGTTTGCATGTTCTGGCTTTTGCTTTTTTGCTGCTCCACCGGGCAAACCCTCCAGGGGCATGACTTCCTGACATGCTCTAGAGAAAATCACAATGTGGGCACCCGACCAGACAACCCCCCAAACCTTCTTTTGCGGTATTCACTTGGGGTGCAGCCTTCTCTGGCTTTGAAACTGTTGGCAAAATACTGGCTGGAATTGAAGCCGCAACGGTTGCTGATCTCGGTGATGCTCAGCTCCAGATACTGATCCAGCAGTTGCCGTGCCAGATTGAGCCGCTGGTGGTTCAGGTGGTCAATGGGGGTCATGTTGGTGATGCTCAGGCAATAATGCGAGAACTGGCTGCGGCCCAGGTTGCAGTGTTCAGCCATGCTGTTTAAGGTCCAGGGCTGCTCCAGATGTCCCGTCAGATGGTGCAAAAACAGCTCCACAGTGCGGTAGGCTCCGGGGAGGGCCTGACTGGCGTGTTCCTGCTGGTCCAGCAGGTCCAGCACCCCCACCACCAGTTCGTTGATGTGCAGTTTCAGTCTGGCAGCCACCTGCTCGGGTTCAGGAAGCAGCAGGGCTGCACGGATGCGGCTGAAACAGCGGGCCACTTCTGCGTTCCCGTGCCAGACCGGAGTTTCGTGGCTCTGCATCAGGGCTGCAAAACGCTGCAAATCTGTTGCAGAGCACACCAGCCATTCGGGCCAGTGCCATTCGGACTGGGGCCCTGTGGCTCCCACATCCAGCAAAAGCCAGTGGTAGGTGCTGGCTTCAATGCCAGGATGTCCCAGACGGTGCCTCTGGAAAGGCCGGGTGAGGGTCAGCGTTCCAGTATGGAGGAGCCAGCTGTCCGTTTCCAGGGCAAAACCCAGTTTTCCCCGTTCCACATAACCGAATTCCAGTCCGGTGTTGCGGTGCCAGTCCATGCCCCAGTCCTGTTTTCTGGGGGCGTTCCAGGTGCCCACCGAGCGCACCTCTGGAACCATGTGTTTTTCAAAGGAGCGCCCTGGATACAGGTCATGGCCCCAGGCCAGCAAATCCAGTGTTCCCGCCCGTGCTGCAGCCTTCAGGGGCGCACAGGTGTCCTGACAATAGGTGCGCTCCTCAGCCTGGATGGTGGCAGCAGGGTCTTCCATAAGGGGTTATCTGTACAGTACCGGAAGTCCGGGTTTTCCACAAGCAGCAACCTTAAGAATTGAACGTGCCAGATGTGTAAAATTTACCACTCATGGATTGTGCAAGCTTTTGGTCTGGGTTTTTTCTACACTTGGATCATCGCTTTTCCTCTTTCCTTGTGATGCTTTCAGGGCTGTGCTGTTCCCTGATGTCTCCTGAACTTTTCTGCAACTCTGGCGTCTCAGCCCGAGGAGGTCTTTTTGTCGTTCCTGGCGTTTCAGAACATTTCCAAATCCTACGGACCGGTTCCGGTGTTGCACGGGGTCAGTTTTGCCCTGCAGCAGGGAGAGGTCCACGCCATCATCGGAGAGAATGGGGCAGGCAAAAGCACGCTCATGAAAATCCTTTCCGGGTACACCCCCAGCAGTTCAGGGGAACTGTTGCTGGACGGCAGACCCTTGCAGTTCAAAAGCAACCGAGAAGCAGAACAGGCAGGCATTGTGCTGATCCACCAGGAGTTCAATCTGGTGGAGGACCTGTCCATCACAGACAACATTTTTCTGGGCCGTGAACTGAAAAACGGCCTGCTTTTAAACGATGCTGCCATGCAGGCCCAGGCAAAAGCCCTGCTCTTGCAGGTGGGTCTGGACCTGGACCCCAGAACCCGCGTGAGAGACCTGATCATTCCGCACAAGCAACTGGTGGAAATCGCCCGTGCCCTTTCCCGGCAGGCCAGGGTCCTGATTCTGGATGAACCCACCGCCACCCTCACCCCCACCGAGACCGACGTGCTGTTTTCCATCATGCAGGAACTGAAATCAAAGGGGGTGACCCTGCTGTACATCTCCCACAAACTCGATGAGGTGAGCCGCATCTCAGACCGGGTGACGGTGCTCAGAGACGGGCGTTTTGTGACCACCCGCCACACCCCAGAGGTCAATCAGCTGGAAATGGCAAACCTGTTGGTGGGCCGTGACCTGCAGGACATGTTCCCGGAAAAAGCTGTCTTGCCCGAGGCCAAAAAGGTGCTGGAGGTGCGCCATGTTACGGTCCCCGGATGGGCAAAAGATGTCAGTTTTGACCTCAGGGAAGGGGAGATCCTGGGATTTGCCGGTCTGGTGGGTGCAGGCCGCACCGAGCTTTTTGAGGGGTTGCTGGGCCTCAGACCGCGCACCTCTGGAAAAACCATCTACCGGGGCAAGGAACTGAAAATCCACAACCCCAGAGATGCTGCGAAAGCCGGTCTGGTCTACCTCAGCGAGGACCGCAAAGGCAAAGGGCTCCTCATGGACAGTCTGCTCAGGCCCAACCTGACCCTCAGTGTGCTCAGCCTTTATGCCAAACCCCTGCTGAATTTTCAGGCAGAACAACGTGCTCTGGACAACGCCCGCATGGAGTACAACATCCGGGCAGACCGCTCAGACACCTTTGCAAGGTCGCTCTCCGGGGGCAACCAGCAGAAACTGGCCCTCGCCAAAATCATGCAACTGAATCCCGATGTGATCATTCTGGACGAACCCACCCGTGGGGTGGACATCGGGGCCAAACGGGAAATTTACTTTCTGATGGCCAAACTGGCCTGGGCGGGTCGCAGCGTGATTGTGATTTCCAGTGAACTCCCGGAATTGCTGGGGTTGTGTCACCGCATTGTGGTGATGCGCCAAGGCGAGGTGATGGGCGTGCTGGAAGGCAAGGACCTCAGCGAGACCGAAGTGATCCAGCATGCCACTGGCGTGAAAAGGGGAGACGTGCATGTCACAGCCTGAAGTCAAAACCACCCCTGCAAGCCCGCGTTTCCGTTTCGATGTGCTCAGTTATGGTCCCCTGCTGGGCCTGATCCTGCTGTGCATTGTGGGTGCTGTCCTCAACCCGGATTTTGCCACCTGGGGCAACATCAGCAACGTGCTGACCCGCACCTCTCTGGTGGGCATCATCGCCATTGGGGCCACTTTTGTGATCATCTCTGGAGGGATTGATCTGTCTGTGGGGTCCTTGCTGGCCTTGCAGTCCGGGGTGATGATCCTGACCTTAAATCATCTGGTGGGCAGCATGGGGGCCAGTGTCCCGACGCTGCTGCTGGGTTTGCTGGCTGCGGTGGTCGCTGGGTTTGTGGTGGGGTTGCTGCACGGCTTGCTGATCACCCGTGGTCGCATCGAGGCCTTCATCGTGACCCTGGGAACGGCGGCCATTTTCCGGGCCGTGCTGACCGAACTGGCCCAGGGGGGCACCCTGACCTTTCAGAATTCCAAACTGGCAGACCTCTACAGCCCCGTCTATTACGCCGCCCCCCTGGGCATTCCCATTCCCATCGTGGTGTTTCTGGCTGTGGCCCTGATTGCAGGATTGATCCTCAACCGCACCCCATTTGGACGCTATGTGCAGGCCATTGGCAGCAACGAGCAGGTGGCCCGGTACGCCACCATCCGGGTGGATCAGGTGAAGGTGTGGGTGTACGTGTTCCAGGCGCTCTGTGTCACCATCGCGACCATCCTGTACGTGCCCAGGCTGGGCAGTGCCAGCAACAGCACCGGACTGGGGTTTGAATTGGAAGCCATCGCTGCTGTGATCATCGGGGGAACCTCCCTGAGGGGTGGCAACGGCAAGATTTTTGGAACTGTGATCGGGGCGATTTTGCTGACCACCATCGGGAACGTGCTCAACATCACCAGCCTGATTTCCGAGTACCTCAATCCAGCGGTGCAGGGGGTGGTGATCATCATCGTGGCGTTCCTGCAACGCAACCGCAAGTAGAAACATCCAAGAAGCCCACAGCAAGCACACAAATCTGGAGGAGAAAGCATGAAAAAAGCACTTCTGACTGCAGGAATTCTCACCACAGGACTTCTCATCTCGGGGCTGTCCTTTGCCCAGAACAAGAACGCCGTGATTGGCGTTTCCATTCCCGCTGCCGACCACGGCTGGACCGGAGGGGTGGTGTACTGGGCCAACCGCACCAAAACCGAACTGGAGAAGCAGTACCCGGGCCTCAAAGTCATTGTGAAAACCGCCAAGGACGCCAACGATCAGGCCAACCAGTTGCAGGATTTGCTGACCGTCAACAAAATTGACACCCTGGTGGTGCTGCCCTATGAGTCCGGTCCCCTGACCCGGCCCATCAAGCAACTGCACGACAAGGGGGTCTTTGTGACCGTGGTGGACCGTGGTCTCACCGATGAGACCGCCCAGGACGCTTACGTGGCCGGAGACAACCCCGGAATGGGCAAGGTCAGCGCAGAATACCTTGGGAAACAGCTGGGCGGCAAAGGGCAGATTGTGGTGCTGCGCGGCATCCCCACCGTGATTGACAACCAGCGGGTGGATGCTTTCGAGGCCACCCTCAAAGCCAAATACCCCAACATCAAGATCCTGGACAAGAAATTCGCCAACTGGAACCGCGATGATGGTTTCAAGGTCATGCAGGATTTCCTGACCCGTTTCCCCAGAATTGACGCGGTGTGGGCGCAGGACGATGACATCGCCGTGGGTGTCCTGAAAGCCATGGACCAGGCCAAACGCACCGAGGTCAAATTCGTGCTGGGCGGTGCAGGCATGAAGGAGTTCATCAAGAAGGTGATGGATGGAGACAAACTGGTCACGGGGGATGTGACTTACGCCCCTTCCATGATCGCTGACGCCATGAAACTGACCGCAAAAAGTGTGGTGACCGGCAGCAAGATGGCCAAAACCACCATCATTCCCTCGGTGCTGATCACCAAGCAGAACGCCAAGAATTACTACTATCCAGACAGCCCATTCTGAATTCCATCCTGTCTGGACCACATTCGGGGGAGCAGTCTTTTGAACAACGGATTTTTTGAGGTTTGAACCCCCCTTTTGCAAAAGATCATTCCACCTCCCTCAGATGGGGTCTGGGGGAGGTTCTGATTTTGGCTGTTCCCTATTGATGTTCGCCAAAAGCACTGCAAGTGCTTTTGGCTGAGCAAAGCGAATAGAACGGTCAGGACACCCAGACCACCTACGGTTCTTTTTGTGTAGATCAATAAAGATTTCAGCAACCCTTTGTTAAGGGAAAAGCCGTCCCATATCATCTTCAGTCCGGCCTCAGGGTTTACCGTGAACCCATGAAAAAGATGCTGCTGATGTTTTCCCTTTTGACCCTTTCCAGCACTTTGCCCGCTCAGGCTGCGCCCTCGGTGACCTCTCAGGGTGTGATTGTGAACCCGTATTACACCGATCTGCAGGCCCACCTGTGGCTGGACCGCGCTGGAAACACCCCCGATTACGCTTCTGGAGAAGAAATCCAGTTTTTCACCCAGGTCAATGAAGATGCCTACGTGTACCTGTTCAACCTGGATGCTTATGGCCGGGTGGATCTGATCCTGCCCAACCGCTTCTCTGCCGGAGCGCACTTTGTGCAGGCTGGGGATCAGGTGGCTTTTCCAGACCAGAACGATGGTTTTGCTTTTGAGGTGGCCCCTCCCAGAGGCCTGAACCAGATCATTCTGCTGGCTAGCAAGACTCCGCTGGATCTGGACCGGGTGGCGGATTTCCGCTTTGGCAACACCTACAGGACCTCTTTTGCGGATTCTCCAGATGAATTTGTGGACAAAATGTCTGTGGTGCTCAGTGACGTCTGGGACGAAGACTGGGTGACCGATACGGTGTACTACAACATCTACTGACCCTGAAGTTTGCCCTTTTCTGGCCCAGAGCATTTGCATTCTGGGCCCGCTTTTTTGGGCTATGCTGTACCCGTATGTCTGGTCTGAATCTGACGCTGGCTGAGGTGCAAGCTGGTTTTACCAAAGGAGAATGGTCCAGGGCACTGGGATTGGTGCGGGCTGGAGCGGTTCGGGAAACAGAGTGGATTGAACGCAAAAGCCTGCTGATCTGTGGGGTGATGAGCTCCAACCGCCGTGACCTCTACGAGGTGATGATTCGCCTGAAACCGGGCAAGCGCAGCCTGAGCATCGAAGGAGAATGCTCCTGCTACATGGGCTACAACTGCAAACATGTGGCTGCTGCCCTGATCGCCTGGATCACCGCCCTGGAAGCGGAAAGAACAGCTGTTCCTGAAACTGCCCATGAAACCGTTTTGACAGCAGAGGCAGTCCCAGAACTGAATGAAGAAGACAGCAAACGGCTCAGGCTGATCCGTTTCATCTGGGAGCACAAAAAAGCCCTGCATGAGCCTTACCTTTCACAATTTCGTGATCTGCACAACAAATTTCCTGAGGCAGTGCAATCAGAACTGGGAGAGACGCTCTGGAAGGCCATGGCACGGGTGCTGGAAGATTCGGGTCCTGGCAAAGTTGAAGCTGTGCAGGCTCAAAACAAACCTGAAAAACCTGTTTCAGCAAAGCCTGCTGTGCCCCAGAGCCCTCCCATCAGCCTGCCTGCAGCATTGCAAAACTGGCTGGATGCAGCCACCGAGCCCGCCCGCCCCTCTGGGCACACCCTGCTTTTTGTTTTGCAGGAAAGCCAGAACAACCAGGGGCAACCCACCCTGAAATTCAAGACCCATGCGGCCCGCAGAAACAAAGAGGGCCTGAAGGACATCAAGGTCTATGAGGTGGGCAGTTCCAGTGCCCAGTACGTGAAGGTGGACATGGAACTGATGGGTGCCCTGGGCCAGATTCAGGACTGGAAGGGCATCAAGGATTTGCCCCTCACCCCACATGTGCTGAGAAGTGCACTGGAAACGGCAAGGGTTTACGTGCATGGCCGCTGGGACAAACCTGTGCGTCTGGGAGAGGCCCGCAGGGGAAGGCTGACCTGGACCACCCATGCAGATGGGTTGCAGCGTCCGGGGCTGCTGGTGCCAGGGGCCAGTGTGGTGCTTCCCATTTCACGCCCCTGGTACCTGGATTCCAGCACGCTGGAACTGGGGCCTGTGGAAACGGATTTTTCTGCAGAAGACCTGCAGCGCTTCCTGAGCATTCCTGCCTTGCGTCCAGAACACACCCAGTTGCTGGCTGAGACCCTGGCAGGACATTTCGCAGGTCGGTTTCCAGCGCCAGCCGTGCTTCCCATGAAGCGCACGAATGCTCCGCTGGTGCCGCGCATCACTTTGTGTTCGGACAGTGTGAGTTTCGGGTACTACGCGTTGGGGGAGCGGGTTCACAGCCTGAAAATGGAATGGACTTATCTGGGTCAGGCTGTGACAGATCAGGCTGCTCCAGAATTGCATGTGGTCCAGACAGACCGGGTGTTGACCCTGCCCAGAGACAGCAAAGCAGAGCAGGCCACCCTGACCCGCCTGAAAAAACTGGGGTTTGAGGAAACCGAAAAAGTTCACAAATACCAGCTGCCAGACCGCCTGAAATCCCGCTGGACTTTTAAAACCAGCCAGCAGAAATACTTTTCTGCCGAGCAGTTGTGGCTGGAATTCATTGCAATCCAGGTGCCTGTCCTGAAAGCGCAAGGCTGGGAGGTGCGTTACGACCCCAGCTTCGATTTTCAGGTTGCAGAAGTGGGGGGCTGGTATGCCGATCTGGAAGAGGGCAACGACTGGTTCGGACTGGAGCTGGGGGTGATGGTGCAGGGTCAGAAAATCAGTGTGTTGCCCCTGCTGGTGTCCCTGATTCGCAGCATGCCTGCCAGCACACTCTCAGAGCAACTCAGATCCATGGATGATGCCTCGATGCTGTACTCCAGACTGGAAAATGGCATGCTGGTGCCCCTGCCCGTCCAGCGGGTGCGTTCCCTGCTGGGCACCCTGGTGGAATTGTACGGCCAGACCGGACTGAAGGAGGGCAAAGTCCGGCTTCCGCTGCTGGACGCTGCAAGGCTGGCAGAGCTGGAACAGGACCTCAAACCCGAATGGTCTGGTGGGGAAAAGCTGCGGGCACTGGGCCAGAAACTCCGGGATTTTACGGGCATGCAGGCTGCACCGCTTCCCACAGGGCTGAATGCACAACTCAGGCCCTACCAGCAAGAAGGCCTGAACTGGCTGCAATTCTTACGGGAATACGGCCTAAATGGCATTCTTGCAGATGACATGGGCCTGGGGAAAACCCTGCAGACCCTCACGCACCTGTTGCTGGAAAAAGAACAGGGCCGCCTGAAAAACCCTGCCCTGATCGTTGCTCCCACCTCTCTGATGCACAACTGGCTCTCCGAGGCCCAGAAATTCACCCCAGATTTGAAAGTGCTGGTTTTGCAGGGCAAGGACCGCAAGCAGGACTTTGAGAAGATCAAAGACCATGATGTGGTGCTCAGCACCTACCCGCTGATCTCCCGTGATTTTGAGGTGCTTGCACAGCACACTTTCCACAGCATCATTCTGGATGAAGCCCAGAACATCAAGAACGCCAGAAGTGCCACCAGCAAGGCCATTCATTTGCTGAAAAGCCAGCACCGCCTGTGCCTGACCGGAACCCCGCTGGAAAACCATTTGCTGGAACTCTGGTCGCTGTTTCACTTCCTGATGCCTGGATTTCTGGGGGATGAAAGGCAATTCGGGCAACTGTACCGCAATCCCATCGAAAAGCAGGGAGATGTGTTGCGGCGGGCAGCCCTGGCAAAGCGCATCAAGCCTTTCATTTTGCGCAGAACCAAGCAGCAGGTGGCCAGAGAACTCCCTGAAAAGACCGAGATGGTCATCAAACTGGATCTGGAAGGCAGCCAGCGGGACCTTTACGAGACCCTGCGGGTTGCCGTGCAGAAAAGGGTGCAGGAAGAAATCGCCAGCAAAGGTCTGGCCAGAAGCCACATCATGATTCTGGATGCGCTCCTCAAACTCAGGCAGGTGTGTTGTGACCCCAGATTGCTGTCCATCACAGAGGCCAGAAAAGTCAAAACCTCAGTGAAGCTGGACTGGTTCACCGAAACCCTCCCCAGCATGGTGGAAGAAGGCCGCAGGATTCTGGTGTTTTCACAGTTTGC
Organism: Deinococcus roseus; assembly: GCF_014646895.1. NCBI lineage: Bacteria > Thermotogati > Deinococcota > Deinococci > Deinococcales > Deinococcaceae > Deinococcus > Deinococcus roseus. The sequence continues at coordinate 36,390 of NZ_BMOD01000003.1, read as the reverse complement.
CACCCTGCTGGGCATGCTGGAAGAGACCTTGCAGACCCTGAAAATTCCATATTCCAAAATCACCGGGGAGACAGGTGACCGCAAAATCCAGATCGAGCAATTCCAGTCTGGCAAGACGCATGTGTTCCTGATCAGCCTGAAAGCTGGGGGGGTGGGGCTGAACCTGACGGCAGCGGATACAGTGATTCACTACGATCCGTGGTGGAATCCTGCTGCGGAGAATCAGGCGACAGATCGGGCCTACCGGATCGGGCAGGACAAACCGGTGTTTGTGTACAAACTGATCACAGCTGGGACCCTGGAAGAAAAAATCCTGGAAATGCAGGCCCGCAAGGCTGCACTGGCTTCAGGGATTCTGGAAGGGGGTCTGGGAGAGGGGCAATCCCTCACACCAGAAGATGTGCAGAACCTGTTCGCTCCGTTGTGAATGCAATCCTGGTTTTCTCCAGCCAGCAGAGTCCAATCAGGATCTGCCGGGTGTGTTTTTCTGGATTTCCATTGGAGCAGTTTTGCTTTTTCTGAGGCACACAAAACCCCATTCCAGCAAAAGCACCAGCAGCACACCCAGCACAGCCAGAAAAAGAGGACGGTACACCACCGGGTTTCCCCATCCTGCACCTGTGTAACTTTCTGGACCAGAGCGGTATTCCAGCCTTCTGGCCCCGAAAACCGCTGTGGGCACATTTTGCACAGCAGCCAGTTGTTTCAAAGCCTGATCGAAGGGGAATCCTGTCCCAGTCAGTTTCAGAACGGGCAGGGTGGGATCTGCATGGTCTGTTCTGGGCAGCACATCCAGTCCGTAATGGGTTTTGATGGGCTGTTTTGCGGTGGTCACGATTTTTGCGCTGAAGGTGGCAGGGAAGGTGTCCACCAGGGCCGCCAGATCCATTTCATCCATGCGGTTTTGCAGGGGCAACGGATAGGTGGGCCGGTCCCACAGGTAAGAGGCATTGAGCAGAAAAATGCCATCTGAAAACTGGGCCCGAATGGGCTTCATGTGGGGGTTTTGCAGGTAGGGGCTTGGAGCGTAATTGATTTTCTGCATGGTCTCCAGCAGAACTTTTTCCCCTGACAGACGTTCCAGCACATGCAAACTGGAATCCAGCCCCGAAAGCACCCCTGCAGAAGTGACGCGCAGCCCCTCATCCACGTAACGCTGGTCCCGGACCCACTGCACTTCTGGAAAGTTTTTGTTCAGGGTGCCCAGATCGCTCCAGTGGGCTGTGGCTTTCTTGCCGTTCAGCAAACCCGCCAGGGCGAGGGTGTTGGCCCCGGAGCAGATGCCCATGATGATGGTTTTCGGGTGTTTGCCCTGGACCTGCAACCAGGACAGCACTGCAGCATTGCCCTGGTTCTGGATGAAAGGGATGTTGGGAACAATGACCACACGAGGGCCAGCAGAAAGCTTCTGGTCCAGCTCCTGAAAAGTGTAGTGGGGCAGCAGATCCAGCCCTCCTGTGAGGGCGACAGGCAGGCGTTTTGCTGCAGCCGTGACCACATTGAATTTTCCAGAAGCTGCGAACACCTGATAGGGGACCAACACGTCGGCCACCTCGGAGACATCTGAGCCAAGCACCACCACCACGGTGGGTTTTGAGGGGTCCAGCACCGGGGCAGCAATGCCAGCGATCATTCCAGCAATGTTGCGTTGGGGAGCTGAAGACAGCAGCACGGTTTCATGGGCTTTCATGGACTGGTATTGCCCGACAGCAAAAGGCAGCAGAACGGCGGTCAGCACACACAGGCTGACCCGAACAGGGGTTTTCATGTTTTCTCCTTGTTTGTTTTGGATTTGTTCTGGGGCTTAGTGCTGAAATTCCAGCCTGCTTGAAGACGGTGAAGTGCCAAACTGGTCTTTCCAGATGCGTCTGAAATGGCGGGCATCTTCAAAGCCGCACCGCTGGGCAATGCCTTCCAGGGTGAGGGCCGGGTTGTGCATCAGTTGCCGTGCCAGTTCCAGCCTGAGTTTCTGCTGGTACTCCAGCGGGGTGAGGCCGGTGTGTTGCTTGAAGGCCTTGCTGAGCCCTCTGGGACTGAGTTTGACCAGGGAGGCCAGCTCTGACAGGGTGGTTTTTCGACCCGGTTCCTGCGCAATCTGGTCCTGAACCCGGTGCACCCCGGAATGCAGGTGGGTGCGGTAATCCAGGTAAAGGCTCTGCTGGGCGTGGTTGCTGTCCCGTCTGATGTACAGCACCAGATACCTTGCCACCCGTGCAGTAAAAAGGGGACCGTGTTCCCGTTCAATCAGGGAAAGGGTCATGTCCATGCCAGAGGCAATGCCAGCACTGGTGATGATGTTTCCATCCTGGGTGAACAGCACCCCATCTTGCACCCTTGCCAGCGGATAGCGGTGCTTCATGTGCTCCAGCAAAGACCAGTGGGTGGTGCAAATTTTGCCGTCCAGCAAACCTGCTTCTCCCAGGGCTGCAGCTCCCGTGCACACCGAGGCCAGGGTGGCCCCAATTCTGTGGGCCTGTTGCAACCACTGCAGCACCTCACCAGAAAACATCAGGTGTCCTGCCTGGGGTGGGCTGAGTTCCGGTCCAGGGATCACCACCAGATCGTGTTTTTCGGGCAGGGGAGGAGGGGTGAGCGGTCCCAGAGGCAATCCCTGGGCACTGACAATGGAGGGTTCAAAAGCATGAAAAGAGACCTGATAGGGTGCCCCAAAATACCGGGCGGTGTCAAAGACCTGTGCAGGCCCACCAAGATCCAGCAGGTTCACTTTGCCCAGCAGCAGGAAAATCACCCGCCGGGGTGAGGAAGAGGAGATCGGTCCTGTCATGCCTTCAGTGTAAAAAGAAAAACATGTGCTGGGAAGGCTGTAATTTTGCACCATCGGACAGATCAGGCACCCAGTGTTGCACCATCTCATCACGTCGGGATAAAAGTCCGGGATGTTTCTATAAAATCAGAAGGTATGAAGCAACTCATGACCTTTTTGCTGCTGGGTGGCATGGCCCAGGCTGCCACCCTGAACATTCAACTCTCTGTAAATGTGGGTAAAACCCCTCTGGAATTCGGACAGACCCAGCAGAACGTGGCTGGCAACACCTACAGCCTGGACCTGCTCAAGTTCTACCTCAGCGAGGTGGCCCTGGTGCAGGCAGACGGTTCTGAACTCCCTTTAGACGGCGTGCGCTTGCTGGAATTCAACAAGGACACCGGAACCCAGAACATCGAAATCTTCAAATCAGATGTGCCTGCCGGAACCTACAAAGGGGTGCGCTTCAGTGTGGGGATTCCCCGGTCCCTCAACCACACCGATCCCACGGCACAGAATGATCCTCTGGGTGTGGATTCAGGGATGGTGTGGGCCTGGAATCCCGGGTATGTGTTCTTCAAGATCGAGGGGAAATTTCTGAAGGGTGGAGCACAGCAGGTCTTTTCCCTGCACCTGGGCACCGATCCTTACAAGCTGCAATACAACCTTGCAGATGTGCAATTGCAGAAAATCCAGCTGAAAGTGCCCGAATCGGGCGGTGTGGTGAAACTGAAACTGGACATCTCGCAGATCTTTAAGGCAGGATTGAATGGCGAACAGTATGATTTGAGTCAGGCCAGATACCAGCAGGTGCACGGAGGTCCCGTTTTCGGGGCAGCCTACCTGAATTTGCTGGGTGCCTTTTCCCTGGAGTGACATGAACAGAATTGTGCCTCTGGTGCTGCTGGGTGTGGTGTGCCTCTCCGCTGCTCCTGCCCTGTTGCCCCAGATTCCCACCACCAATCCGCAAACCCCGGAGAAAATCGCTCTGGGAAAAAAACTCTTTTACGATCCCATCCTGAGTCAGAATGGCACAGTGTCGTGCGCCAGTTGCCACAACCCTGACCACGCTTTTGCAGACAACCAGCCCATTTCACCAGGGGTAGAAGGACGCAAAGGTGCCCGAAATGCCCCCACCCTGACCAATGTGGCTTTCAGAAAGAGTTTTTTCTTTGAGGGAGGCGCAAAGAGCCTGGAACTGCAGGCCATGGGTCCCCTCACCGAGCACAACGAGATGGCCTCAGATGTGGCAGAAACCGTGAAAAAACTCAAAGCCAGTGCCCAGTATGTGGCGCTGTTCAAAGCGGCGTTTCAGGATGAACCCAGCATGCAGCATGTGGTGGAGGCCATCGCCAGCTTTGAGCGCACCCTGGTCGGTTTTGACAGCCCTTATGACCGCTTTCAGCGTGGAGATTTGACGGCCCTGAGTGAGTCCCAGCAGCGTGGCATGGAACTGTTCTTTGACAAGGCCGACTGCTTCCATTGCCACTCGGGGGGCAATTTCACGGATGAATTGCCCCACAACACGGCGCTCTCCTTCTTTGATGAAGACCAGGGACTCTTCCGTCTCACCTCCAGAGACGAGGACATTGGTAAATTCAAAACACCGACCCTGCGCAACATCGCCCTGACTGCCCCCTACATGCACGATGGCAGCATGGCCACGTTGCGTGAAACGGTGCAGCACTACAACGATGGCGGAGAGAGCAACCTGAATGCCGACCCCCTGATGCGTCCCCTCGGTCTGACCGATCAGGAAATCGATGATGTGGTGGCCTTCCTGGAAAGCCTCACCGACGAAACCTTTGTCAAAAACCCCGCCTTCAGGGAGAAGCCATGAACCAGAGCAAGCTGAACCAGATCAAAAAAATCCTCTTGCTGTTGATGACCGTGCTGGGCACCGCCTGGGCACACAATGGTTTTACAGGAACAGGAACCACCATCTCCTACAAGACCAACCCCATGCCTTTAAAAGCATCCAAAGAGGGCTTTGTGCGCTTCCTGTTCACCCGTGAGGACCAGAGTTTGATTGCCGCCACAGAATGCAGTTGCACCATTCTGGTGTACCAGGGCTTGCCTGATCCCAAGGTGCGTCCGGTGGCCATGGGGAAAATGCAGATGGACAAGGACAGTCTGTTCTTCAAATTCACGCCCTCCAAGGCGGGGATGTACACGCTGGTGCTGGATGCCAAACCCATCAAACACGATGATTTTCAGGTGCTGAAGATTTACCTGCCTTTGATGGTGGAGTAAATTCAAATGGTTTGCACAGGACCTGCCCTTCTGGGGCAGGTTTTTTCTTGTGTGGGTGGATGATGTTTTACTGTGTATGCTAAAAACGTAATTTGATGCTGTTATTTCATTCAAAACCAAGATAAAATGAAAGGCACTGATGGCCCGAGTTCCCACCCTGACTTTTGACCGAGGCACCCTGATCCTGCATCCTCCACCAAAGGGGAAAGACTGGGTGCAATTTGTGCAGTGGGACGAGCGCATCGAGAAGTTTCGTCTGCCTGCCCACCAGTACCGGGCTTTTCTGGAAGCCATGCGCCAGGAAGGCACCGAAATCCGTGACGATGCCCGCAAGTTTCAGGATTTGTCCCTGAACCTCCCTGAAATCCAGCCCTTTTCCCACCAGCAAGACGCCCTGAATGCCTGGAAACAGGCCGGACGCAGGGGGGTGGTGATCCTGCCCACCGGGTCAGGAAAGACCATCCTGGCTTACCTTGCCATGCACATCACCCCCAGAAGCACCCTGATTTGCGTGCCCACCCTGGACCTGATGCACCAGTGGTACGCCGGGCTGCTCAGGACCTTCCCGGAAACCCAGGTGGGCTTGCTGGGTGGGGGCAGCAAAGACGAGGCCCCCATTCTGGTTTCTACCTACGACAGTGCAGCCATCAATGCAGAGCGTCTGGGAAGCCAGTTTGCCCTGCACATCTACGATGAATGCCATCACCTGCCCACCGACTTCTATCAGGTGATTGCAGACTACAGCATTGCCCCGTACCGTCTGGGCCTGACCGCCACCCTGGAGCGCTCGGACGGGCGGCATGAACTCTTGCAGAACATCATCGGACCCACAGTGTTCAAACGCACTCCAGAGCAACTTTCTGGGGGTGTGCTGGCCCCATTTAAAGAAGTGCAGATCAAGGTCACCCTTTCCCCGGATGAACGCCAGGAATACGACCGCCTGATTGAAGAACGCAACGGTTTCTTGCGGGACCAGGGAATCGGTCTGGGTTCTCTGGAGGGCTGGCAGCGTTTTGTGAAGCAGAGTGCCCGCAGCAAAGCAGGACGTGCCGCCATGCTGGCCCACCGCAGTGCCCGGGAAATTGCTTTCGGAACCTCCGGGAAATTGAGGGTGCTCTCTGACCTGTTGACCCGCCATCTGGGAGAACGCACCGTGATTTTCACCGATGACAACGCCACCGTGTACAAAATCTCCGAGCAGTTCCTGATTCCTGCCATCACCCACCAGACCCCGGTGAAAGAACGCCATGCCACCCTGGAACGCTTCAGAACCGGAGATTACCCGGTGATTGTGACTTCACGGGTGCTCAATGAAGGGGTGGATGTCCCGGAAGCCTCCATCGGGGTGGTGCTCTCTGGCACCTCCACCCAGCGTGAGTACATTCAGCGTCTGGGCCGCATTCTGAGGCGCAAAGAAGGCAAGGAAGCCATTCTGTACGAGGTGATCAGCGAAGGCACTTCCGAGGAGCGTGTGTCAGACCGCCGGAGAGGGGTGGAGCCCAACAAACCCCCGGAAGAACCCAGAAAACCCCCCACCCCGGTCAAGGGACTGGAGCAGGGAACGCTGGACCTCAACACCCCCATCAGCTGGGAGGATCTGTGAATGCTGACCAGTGACCTCTTGCAATACTCCCTCAAAGATGGGCAGGTGAGGCCCAAACTCCTCAAGATCACCCTCAAAAACATCGAACTTGCCCGCGAGATCATCGAGATCTTTGAGCAGCATGTGGGCCTGACCAGGCGTGACCTCTCGGAAGCCCTGCAGACCCTGGAAGGCGAGAGCACCGATTACCGCACCAAAAGGGGCCTTGCGCACCTGCTGAGCACCGAACATTCCACCTTTGACCCCATCACCCCTCTGGAACCCATCCAGCTTCGGGAACGGGTGTTCCTGCATGCGGCAAAAATGGGACCGATCGACACCCATTCCCAGCAGACCCTCACTGACCTTGCAATGCTGCTGGGACAGGAACTGGGACTGGTGCTCACGCCAGAACAGATCCGGGAAGGGCTTTATGCAGACCTTCCAGAGCGCCATTACCTGACCAGTTTTGAAGCCCCCGTGCCTGAAGATTTGCTGGACCGTTTCAACACAGCCCAGGCCCAGGGGATTTTTTACCGGGCTTACGACCTGAAACTCACCGCTTTCCGCAACTCCCAGGCCGAATACAAATACCTGTTCAAATTCTTGAAGCTCTTTGGCCTGATGACCTACATTGAAGGCGATCAGGACACCGGATTCACCATCACCGTGGATGGTCCCACCAGCCTGTTTTCGGCCAGCACCCGTTACGGGCTTTCCATGGCCAAACTGCTCCCTGCCCTGTTGCATGTCAGCAAATGGAACCTGACCGCTTCTCTGAAGCCCCGTTCCCTGGATTTGATGTCTGGAGATGAAACCCTGTCCTACACCCTGGATTCCCAGTGTGGGCTGCGCAGCCACTACAAAAAAGGGCAGATTTTTGACAGTGCACTGGAAGAGTCTTTCGCAGGCAAATGGGCGAAAGCCAAAACCGAATGGGTGCTGGAAAAAGAAGTGGATCTGCTTCCCATTCCGGGCAGCGTGATGATCCCCGATTTTCGCATCACCCACCCAAATGGCAAGAGTTACGTGCTGGAAGTGATCGGATACTGGAGGCCCGAGTATTTGCGCCGCAAATTCCAGCAGCTCAGAAAAGTGGACTGCGACAACATGATCATTGCCGTGTCAGACCGCCTGAACCTGGGAGATGCAGGCGTGGACATGAAAGACCTGCCTGTCAAGGTGGTGTTCTTCAAAGGGTCCCTGCAACCGAAAGCCGTGCTGGAGCTGCTGGAGGTGTAAGGCTTCAAAGTGGGCACTGGCTGGGACAGGCCATTTTCAGCATCCATGGTGTGGTGAGGGGACCCAGCAAAATCACCAGCCACAGGGTCAAAAAAAGCCTGCTGAAGGTGCCCAGGGGTGCATCTCTGCCACGTGCCATCAACACCACCGTTGTGCCCAGCATCACCAACCACAGCACCACAGCAACCCAGCCCAGGCCCATCAGCAGTGCAGTTGTCATCAAACCAAAAGCAAAAACCCAGAAGGTGGAAGGCAACAGGCTGAGCAACAGCAATCCAAAATACACCAAAGGATTGAATGGAGAGGGAGATCTGAAAATCAGACTGACCAGCAGAAATGCCAGAAGAAACAGACCAGCAAGCAGAGGAAGAGCTTCTGGATTTTCAAACATCAATGACCTCGCTGGAGAGCTGAAAAGAAAAGACGTTTATTTTTTCTGAAAATATGAAACATACCCTGACCATTTTACAGTGTATCCAGTTTCTTGCTCAAACCAACCTTCAGGTGCTCCGCCCATCATTACTGGGTGGTGCCAGCCTACCCACCCTGGAAGTACTTTTGTCCCCAGGAGGTCAGAACATGAAAACCCAAGACATGAAAACCTACGATGTGATCGTGGTGGGTGGAGGTCCTGGCGGTTATGTGGCAGCCATTCGTGCTGCGCAACTGGGCCTGAAAACCCTGGTGATCGAGAAGGAAAACCTGGGCGGGGTGTGTCTGAACTGGGGATGCATTCCCAGCAAGACCCTGATTCATTCTGCAAGGCAGGTGGACCACCTGCGGCATGGGGTGGCCGGTCTGGAGGTCTCTGGCCTGACCATCAACTACCCGAAACTGCAGGAACGCAAGGCAGAGGTGGTTCGCAAATTGACCGGGAACGTGGGTCTGCTGCTCAAAGGGAACAAAATTGATGTGCTGTACGGGGTGGCGGCCTTTGAATCTTCCAAGGTCTTGACTGTCACCACCAGAGAAGGCACAGAGCAGGTGCAGGCCAGCAAAGGCACCATTGTGGCCACCGGCGCAAGGCCCATTGAGCTTCCTGCCTTCAAATGGGACCATCAAAACATCCTTTCTGCCAAAGAAGCCGTCAGTTTGCAAGAAGTTCCGGACCGTCTGGCGATCATCGGCGGTGGGGTGATCGGGATGGAAATTGGCATGATGTACCAGTCTCTGGGCTCAAAAGTGACCATCATCGAGCAGGGTGCCCAGATTTTGCCTGGAACCGACCCTGAGGCTGCAACCCTGGTGTCCCGCACGTTCACAGAACGGGGTGGAATTTTGCTGACCCAGGCCCTTGCTGAGGGTTGGTCCGCGACTTCAGAAGGGGCGGTGTTGCACGTGAAACAGGCTGGACAGACCCATGATATATCTACCGGTAAAATTCTGGTCTCGGTGGGCTTTCGGGCCAACACCGAAGGGCTGAACCTGCAGGCCACCGGGGTCAAACTGGATGAACGGGGCCACATCCGCACCCAGCCCAGCACCCGCACCGATGACCCCATGGTTTATGCCATCGGGGATGTCTCTGGCGGGCCTTACCTAGCCCACAAAGCCAGCAAGGAAGGGGAAATTGCAGCAGAGGTTCTTGCTGGACAGCCATCCACCCGCGACTGGGTGACGATCCCTGCTGTGACCTTCACCTACCCGGAGATTGCCACTGCAGGTCTGACCGAAGCACAGGCGAAATCCAGAGGCATTCCTGTGCGGGTGGGTCGTTTCCCCCTGGCGGCATCAGGACGGGCACTGGCCATGGGAGACCAGATCGGGTTTGTCAAACTGATCAGCGATGAACGCACAGACCGCCTGCTGGGGGCCACCATCGTGGGTGCAGAGGTCAGTGAACTGATCGGTGAGGTCCTGATTGCGCTGGAAATGGGAGCCTCCATGCAGGATGTCTCTCTGAGCGTGCACCCTCACCCCACCCTTTCCGAAACCCTGATGGAAGCGGCCAAACACGGCCACAAAGAAGCCATCCACATCACCAACCGGAAGTGATGCGCTGGCCCAGATCGCGGGCGGCTTCCCGGTTGCTGACCCCCAGTTTCTCGTACAGGTGCTTCAGGTGGTATTTGATGGTGTTCACACTGATGCCCAGGGATTGGGCCATCTGTGGATTGGACTGACCTGCAGCGAGAAATTGCAGCACAGTCCGTTCCCGATCCGAGAGGTCCAACAAGGGCGGAGGGGTGATTTGCAGGGTGTCCAGCTTCACGTCGGGCTGGATGCCCTGTTTGCGGGCTTCCCGCAAAAGCAGCAAAAGTGCAGCCTCCCCAAGGCCTGCCAGAGGCAAAAACACCGGTTCATGCTGCACTGCATGCCAGAAAGATCGTGCTGCAAAACGGGCTTCTGACAGTTTCCTGAGGCGCACCAGCACATCCACCTGCACAGCCTGCACTTCCAGACGTTCCAGGGCAGATCCAGCCTGCACCTCCTGCACCTCCTGCTCTGCTTTCTGGTGGTCTCCCAGATCCAGTTTGCACCGCACACGCAAGAGGGCATGGGCAAAAGCATGATGTTGCTGCAACACTTCCAGAGCTTGCTTTGGACGGCCCTGCAACAGGTGCAACTGGGCCTGAGCAGCCACACTGGCTTCTGGCAAAACACGGACAGGTTCAGCCAGAAAATGCTGGCCCAGCAGCAGCACATCCCCTGAAACCTGCAACAGGTGGGCATGGTGGGTTTTTTCAGCCCAGATTCTGCACAACCTTGCAGATTGCACAGCCTGTTCAGGTTGCAAAGCCTGCAGGGAAAGCTGGGCCTGCAACGCACGGGCGTGGGCCACCAGTGGCCTGCAGCGCTCGGGATACAGCAGGGACAGTTCAAAAAGCTGTTTCAGGCTGCTTTCTGCCAGTCTCAGGCGCAAATGCTGCACCTCGGACTGGGCCTGCATCAGGAGGGTCAGCAAGGATTCGCAGATCAGACCCGTCTGCAAGGTCTGGTCCAGCAATGTCCCAAAGAAACCCTCTGCTGCTTCAAAACCTTCCAGACGGCTTTTCTCCCGACCCTCACTGACCCTGGCAATGTGCCTGAAAAAATGCCGATGGACCGGAAGGTGCCTTTCAGCGTGCTGGCGGCTGATCTGGCTTTGCTGCGGGTCCGGGCTCCACCACGCAATCAGGGCATGAAATTCTGCCTGTTGTTGCAGGTTTGCCGTGTTTTCCAGGCCTTCTCTCAATTCGTGCAGGCTGGCCCGGTAAGGGGTGCCTCCAAAGAACGCCAGATAACTGCGCACCAGCACCCTGCGGGGTTCCCGTTCTCCAGTGAAACCCTGCCCCAGCAGCACCTGAAACCGTTCATGCAGCTGTTCTCCCAGGCCTGCCAGCAGCAGGGTTTCCAGATGGGCATGGAGCCAGTCCAGTGCGCCTTCAGGCGTGAACTGCTGTTGCACCAGGGTCAGGGCATCGAGGTGTTGCTGGTCTGTCATCAGCACCTCCAGCAACTGCTGGATCAGGCGTGGGGTGGACTGGGTGTAGGCCTGCTGCCTCAAAACATGGCTTCTGAGGCCCGGAATCCACAGCAGTTTCTCAGGGGTGCCCCGAAACAGACCTTGCTGGACGCTGGCCTTTTCCATCACCGATGGGGCCTGTTCTCCCAGCAGATAACCCGCCAGTACAGGTGTGATCTCGGGCAGGGCGGCCAGTGGAATGAGGGGCTGGAAAGGCACTTCATGGTTCAGGAACTCCTGCAACAGCACTGTGTTTTGCTGCAATTCAAGCAGCATCGGGTACACCCAGCCCAGCCATTTCTGGTGGGCGGTCAACACCTCTTCTTCAGCAAAGCCTTGCTGGCTGCCCCAGTGCAGGCTCTCTGTTTGTGTGAAGGCGAGGTCTGCTGCAGACCAGATGTGCACCTTCCTCTGGTAAAAGGTTTTTCTCAGAGCGTCATAAGGCAAACTGCGAACGGCCAGCAGCACTTTCTGGGCAGGTGCGGTCTGAATGCGCTGTTCCAGAGCAGCAGGGTCCAGCAGGTCTGCATCGTCCAGACACAGCAACTCCGGATTGTGCTTTTGCAAGATTTGCAGCAGGGTGCTTTTCCCGGATCCTGCAGGACCCTGCAAGACCAGCAAAGTGGCAGCACTGCCGCTGACTTCTTGCAGCAAGCGCCTCTGGATCAGGTCAGGCCTGGACAGGCTCAGGGACACAGGACAGCAAACCTTTCCTGGTGGCCTGGGAACATGTCGCTCATGGTCTGGATTTTACCCGATCAGGCATTCAGTTCCTGCTCTACTGCGTTGATCAGTGAAATGAAAGGATTCAGAAGAATCCTTTCATTTCAAACCACACGAATCCAGGCAGTCACCTTTTGTTTTTCTGTCAAATGCTCTGAAAACAAAAATCTGAAAACAAAAAGAAGCAGGGACATCCCTGCTTCTGCTGGAGTTGTTTTGGTATTACTGGGTGATGCTGGTTCCGCCGCTGCAGGTGGCTCCGGGTTCGGGGGCCTCGCTGCTCTGGGCGTATTTGTTGATGAATTGCTTGATGCGCTTGTCGTCTGCGCTTTCCAGCTTGAGCTGTTTGCCCCAGGCGCTCACCACCACTTTGCTGGGCAGATCAGGGTAAGGAGAAACCAGCGTGTAGCTGTTGGCCTTGGAGGCCTCGACCAGCTTGTCCACATCGGCCTGGGGAAGGTCAGGCTGGTAGGTGATCCAGACTGCGCCGTGTTCCAGCGCGTGAACGGCATGTTCATTGTAAATGGGCTTGTCATAAACCCCGCAGTTCTGCCACACCTGGTTGTGGGGGCCGCCTGCTGGAGGGGTTTGCTCATAGCTGATTTTGCCTTCTTTGTGGACGCCTTTTCCCTCTATGGTGAAGGTCTCCACGCCGTCAATGTTTTCCGGGGTGTTGTTGCATGCAGAGAGGGCCAGAAGGCCTGCAATCAGAAGGATGGTAGTGTGGGTGAGTTTCATTCCGCTCCCATTGTACCCGACCTGCAGAAAAGTTGATTTTTCCCGGATGAGAACCAGAAGTCCAGCACAGGCCAGAGAAAATCCATCAGGGAAAACCCTTAGCACCGCTGTGGACGATGACGGGGACACAATTTTCGGGCTTTGCATACAATTGGGGCATTGATGCCAGCCTGTTGGCAAACCCGATTTTCCTGAAAACCTTCAGGGGTATTTTCTGCGGACTGCAAGGAGCCTTCCATGACCCAGACTTCAACCATTCACAGTGTGGCCATCTACCCCGGAATTGGAATCGCACGGGTGGGCAATTCCGACGCTTACTTTCTGGCCCCGGACCTCCCTGGTGAGATTCCCAGTGCAAACGGCAGTTTCAAAGACCCGGACGGCAAAGTCAAACGGCAGGCTGCCCGTTTTCGCATCTACGGTCTGGACGAAAACGGCATTCCAGTGCGGGAAATCACCGCCAGTGAAGCCACCATCACCTGGCGGGTGGAACTGGCCAACCTGAAAGCAGGCTGGTACCAGTTCATCAATGCCATGGACCTGGGCGGACTGTCCAAAACCGCACCCAAACGCAACGCAGGATTTCAGGGAGAAGAGCGCAACCAGCTCGTCCTGACACCGGGCAGCAAGAGCATTTCTGGCACCGACCAGTTCGGAACGGATTTTGAATTTCATGGCAGCTGCCTTTCACAGGATGTGTACATGGGGGAACTGCGCACCGATGAGGATGGACGTTTGCTGGTGCTGGGGGGGCATGGACAGGCTTACCCTGCTCAGCCAGGAGCCCGCCCCATCACTTTTGCCAACAACGACGGCTGGTGTGACGATGTGTCAGATGGTCCTGTCCGGGCCACCGTGACTCTGGGCGGCCAGACTTTTGAAGCCGAGCCTGCTTATGTGGTGGTGACGCCCCCCAACTTTGCCCCCGGTTTGCATGGTCCCCTCACCATGCTGGACGTGGTGCACAACCTGTACCAGGACATGGGTTGGTGGGTGCCCGGACTGGAACCCTCTTTTGAAAAAGACGTGCTGCCCATTTTTCAGCGCCTGACCGCCAACCAGTGGGTCAACAACGGGGTGTTCATGGCGTTTGGGTACGGTTCTCCCCTCAATTTTGAGGACCCGGACCTGATCGCAAAACTTTCGGATGCCAGCGAAGAAAACCAGCCTTTCCGTCAGCGCATTTTTGAGCTGTTCCGTCCTCCCACAGCAGATCAGCGCATGGAAGCCTACGCTCCGCCTTTTTATGGGGATGGTTTCGGAGAGGCCAATCCAGATGATTTTCTGAACGACCTCCCCCTCACGCCCCTGATGTACCAGACGTTGCAGCAGTGGGCTGCAGGTGCGTTTGTGCCTGACCTCGGACAGCATGAAAACATTCCTTTTCAGGAGCTGGACGCTTTGCAGCAGTGTGAAGCCCTCAATCAGGCAGGACTGTACGACTGTCTGGGAGGTCCCTTTCACCCCGGCATCGAACTGACCTGGGTGATGCGTCGCGCTGAAATGTGGGCCGCTCCCTATCGCCTGAAACTCCTTCCAGAAGGAGAAATCCCTCAGCTGGACTGGGGCACTGTGTTGTATCCTGCCATTTGCCTCAACCCAGAATCCGGCCCCCTGATTGCCAGTGGTCCCGGCTCCCTGACCCGCTGGATGGGTGTCCCCTGGCACACCGATGAAGCCTCCTGCGCTTCTGGCTATGATCCGCATTTTTACGTGTCCACCCCGAGTTTCTGGGCGGCCCGGGTGCCCAATCAGGTGATGAATGACGCTGCTGTGCCTGCCCTGGAACAGCCTGATTTGCCTGAACTGCAGGCCATGAAGCGCTTCTCTTACCGCCAGGACTGGTACCGGGACATTCAGGGCAGCAGTTACTACGACCGCATCAACAACATGATCCACGAGTGGTGGGAACTGGGCATCATCGAACCCACCCCGGTCCAGCGGGAAGGGTATCCCTCTGTGATGTGGGTGGAAAGCGGGCGCAACGAGGCCCTGACCGGCAGCCCCGATTACAGCCTGCAACTGGTTGAAAAAGCAGAAGCCTTCAGCCAGCCCCAGAAAGTGCGCATGAAACTGCTGGCCTCAGCACAGCCCGAAGAAGGCCGCAAATTGCCCCGTCGGGTGTACAACCAGTGGAACCGCTAGACCTGCTGATTCTGGGAGGAGGCCCTGCAGGATGTGCCGCAGCCCTCACCGCTGCCCGGCTGGGCCTGAGGGTGCAGGTGCTGGAACGCCACCCGCAAAGGAGCAAGCCTGGAGATGCCCTGCCTCCCCAGGCAGCTCCCATTTTGCAAAAACTGGGGGTGGTTCCGGATCCAGCCTGGGCCGTTCCCACGGCTGGTCTGGAATTTCGCTGGGGCAATGATGCAGTGAACCTGACTTCTTTTCCTGCTGTGCACCAGAGGTTTGGCCTGGCCTTGCACCGGGAGGCTTTTGAACAGCACCTCAGGACCCTGGCTGCAAAAGCAGGAGCAAAATTCTCTGCTGGGGTGCATCCAGAGCGGGTGCAGGAAACCGCAACAGGCTGGAGGGTGTCCTGTCACAACCACCCGGAGGTGCTGGCCCACTTTGTGCTGGATGCCACGGGCAGACAGGCCTGGTTTGCCCGCCAGCTTGGCATTTCCCGGATTCAACTGGATGCACAGGTTGCACTGTTCAGGATGAATCAATCCGTAAAAGGCCCACCCTGGATTCAGGTGCACTCCGAAACGGACGGCTGGTGGTACACCAGCCAGTTGCCCCAGGCCCGCAGCGAAATGTTTTTCACCGTTCCAGAAACCCCTGCTTACCTTGCCAGCATTCGGGAAGGCGGCTGGAAAGCGGCTGCAGCCAGCACCAGTTTTCTGAACCGCATTGCAGGAAAACGCTGGCTGGCGGTTGGAGATGCCGCGTTTACGTTTGATCCCATTGCCTCTCAGGGCATCAGTCAGGCCCTGAGCAGCGGATATTATGCTGCACTTGCAGCCAGGGATGTGCTGAATGGCAAAACAGAAGCAGGCGCAGCCTACGCCCTCACCCTGCTGAAAGCCACCGATGCCTTTTTTCGGGAGTGGAGGGGCATTTATCAGACAGAGCAGCGCTTTGCAGGCTCGCTGTACTGGAAAAGCCGCCACCAGTTGCCAGAGGTGCAGCTTCCCTGGTGGGAGGTGTTCCAGACCTCCACTTGAACTTCAGACGCTTAAACGATGCTGACCCCGGAATCTGCCAGCAGCACCCGGTTTTCGGGCAGCAGGTTGGTGAAAACCACCGGGGTGATCAATGAAGGCACCTTGTCGCGGATCAGGGGCAAATTCACTGAGAGCAGCAGATCTCCAGCCTTCACCCGGTCTCCCTGTTTGACTTGGGCCGAGAAACCCTCACCGCCCAGATGCACCGTGTCGATGCCCACATGGATCAGGATTTCATGGCCGCTGTCTCCCAGCAGGGCCACAGCATGCATGGTGGGGAACAGGGCCTCGATGGTGCCATCGCAGGGGGCATAGACAGAGCCGTCGATGGGATCAATGGCGAATCCATCTCCCATCAATTTCTGGCTGAACACATCGTCTGGAACCTGCGCCAGCGGTAAAATGCGGCCCCGCATGGGGGACTGGATGAACACCCCTCCGCCCACCTGTTGCACCTTGCGGGGGGTAGGTGCATGGGTGCGCTCCCCGTGCATCAACTGGTGAATCTCGGTGCTGAGCTGCTCGCTCTGGCCTCCGAACACCACCTGCAAATTCTGCCCGATCCGCACCACCCCGGAGGCCCCCAGGTGCTTGAGGCGGGTGGGATTGACGTTCTGCATGTTCTTCACGCTGATCCTCAGGCGGGTGATGCAGGCTTCCAGTTGCTCGATGTTGCTGCTGCCCCCCAGTGCGGCCAGCACTTCTGAAGCCAGTTGTGCCGGAGCCTGAATGGGCAGGGGAGAGGTGGAACCGTCATCCCGGCCAGGGGTGGGGATGTTCAGTTTCTGAATGGCAAACCTGAAAATGAAGTAATACAGCAGGGCGTA
Source organism: Deinococcus roseus (assembly GCF_014646895.1). Taxonomy (NCBI): domain Bacteria; kingdom Thermotogati; phylum Deinococcota; class Deinococci; order Deinococcales; family Deinococcaceae; genus Deinococcus; species Deinococcus roseus. Next base: position 19,649 of record NZ_BMOD01000003.1, on the reverse strand, counting down.
GGCTGCCCCCACAGGCAAAAGCAGGATGGGGCGGGTGGCGTGTCCCCACAGCAGCACGTAATCAATGAATCCAGCACTGAAACTGAAACCCAGTTTGACCTGCAAAGCATTCATGATCAGGAAGGCCACCCCGGTCAGCACAGCGTGAATGCCGTACAGCAGTGGAGAAACAAACATGAAAGCAAATTCGATGGGTTCGGTGATGCCAGTCAGAAAAGAGGACAGGGCGGCAGAGAACATGATGCCTGCCACCTGTGCCCGTTTGGCGGGTCTGGCGCTGTGCACAATGGCGAGCGCTGCTGCAGGCAACCCGAACATCATCACCGGGAAAAATCCAGTCATGAACAAACCTGCAGAGGGGTCTCCGCCCAGAAAGCGGGCACTGTCTCCGCGCACCACATCGCCAGAAGCCGTGACGTAATCCCCCAGGCTGTACAAAAACGGGTTGTTCCAGATGTGGTGGATGCCAAAGGGAATCAGCATGCGGTTGAAAAACCCGAAGAGGCCACTGCTCAGTTCGGGGTTGCTGCCGGTCACCACGCGGGTGAAGTCATCGAGTCCGGTCTGCACCGGGACCCAGATGTAAGCCAGGAGGGTGCCAATCAGAACCGCTGAAAGGGCTGTCAGGATCGGAATGAAGCGTTTTCCAGAGAAGAATCCCAGGGCAGGATGCAGTTTGATGGTGTGGTAACGGTTGTAGAGCACTGCGGCCAGAATGCCAATCAGCATGCCGCCAAACACCCCGGTGTCGATGGTTTTCACACCCATCACCTGGGTCATGAAGCTCTTGCCAAAACTGGTTTTGACGGCATCGAAACCGGTCAGGTCAGCAATGCTGCCCATGGTGGAGACCATCACCAGAAAGCCCACCAGTGCGGCCAGGGCAGCCACACCCTCTCCAGCCGTGAGCCCGGTGGCCACCCCCACAGCAAAAAGCAAGGGGATGTTGTGCAAAATGGCATTTCCTGAACTGAGCATGATGCTGGCTGCACCTTCAGGCAGCCAGTGGTTGCTGGCAGCGTGGGTGCCAATGCCCACCAGCAGACCTGCTGCTGGCAGCACGGCCACAGGCAGCATCAGCGCCTTGCCGACCTGCTGTAATCCCCCAAAGAGCCGTGTGTTGTGCTTCATGGTCCTCCGCGTCAGGGCAAATCTGGGATCCAGGAGGCATGTGGGGGAACAGGGGCTGGATCAACCTTGAAAGATACCTTCATTCTACTGTTCCGATCACTTTTCGGATATTCCTGGCTTCCTCGGCCCGTTGTTTGACGGTTTCGGGGGCTTCACCTGCTGCAGCAGCAACCCCGGCCAGGATGGAGCCTTCCACCAGCGGAGCATCTGCAATGTAAACGGGTTTGTCCCGGAATTTTTCGGCGGCAATGCGGGCGTTCAGGCAGGCGCTGCCCAGGTCCAGCAGCAGCACTGCTCCATCATGGTTTTCCAGGGCGGCATGCAGGGCTTCTTCGATGCGGCGGGAACTGGTGCCCACCCCACCGTGGTCGCTGCCCCCCACCGCCCAGATCTGGTGCGGGGTGCGGGTCATTTGCAGGGTGAGTTCGAGAACAGACTGGGCCAGTTGTTGGGTGTGGGCCACCACCACAATTGCGGTTGACATCATGCGCCTCCAAGGGTCTGGGTGCGGTGTTTGAGCCAGGGGATCAGGGCTGGAGGCACCGAAAGGGATGGGATGCCCAGGTCCCACCAGAAGGTGGTGAGTCTGGGATCAAAAGCGGCTTCTCCGCACACGCTGAGGTCCAGGTTCAGGGTGCGGGCGCTCTGCACGGTGTGTTCAATCAGGCGTTTGAAGGCAGGGCTGCAGGGGTTCTGCAGGTGGCTGGTTTCGGGGGTGGTGCGGCTGGAAGCAAAGAAATACTGTTGCAGGTCATTGGTGCCAAAACTGATGAACTGGCATCCTGCGGCCTGAAATTCAGGCAGCATGAAAGCCGCAGCAGGCACCTCCAGCATCATGCCCAGGGTGGGCAAAGGGTCTTTGCCTGCCACCTCCTGCACCAGGGTTCTGGCCGCAACAAATTCTTCAGGGGTGGTCACAAAAGGAAACATCAGGCGCAGATCCATGCCCCGAAAGCCGTTCAGGATGGCCCGCAGGTGCTGTTTGAAAGCCAGGGGGTCTTTGAGGCTCAATCGGATGCCTCTTAAACCCAGCATGCCCTGGTCCATCTGGCCTGCATGGAATGGAGATGAGGGTTTGTCTCCGCCCAGATCCAGGGTGCGCACGGTGACGGGAAGACCGTGCAATGGTCGGGCCACCTGCTCATACAGTGCGGTTTCTTCGTGCAGGCCGGGCTGGTGTTGCTCAAAATGGCACAGGTACTCGGTGCGGATCAGGCCCACCCCGTCTGCCCCCAGTTCTGCAGCCAGCAGGGCGTCTTCGATGCGGTTGATGTTGGCCCACACGCCGCGGGGTTGCCCTTTGTAGAACACCGGACTGCGGTTGGCAGCCAGATCCAGCTGTTCGGGTGGAAAATGAAAATAGGTGTCCTGTTGCGGCCTGACCTCCACCCAGCCTTCAAAGGCGTTCAGAATGGCCGGGGTGTTGCTGGTGTCCAGGTGCGGGTCTTTCACAATCAATGTGGGAATCCCGAAACTGCGGGCGATGATTGCCACATGCGCTGTCGGAGAGATGTCACACAGCAGCATCCCTGAAAGCTGGTTTCTCCATTCGGTGAGTTCCAGCAAACTGACGTCCTGGGCCAGCAAAATGGAATGTTCGGGTGGGGTGGTGGGGGCCTGCAGAATGCGGATCAGGGTCGCCGCCACCTGCAAGATGTCCTCGCCCCTGGCACGCAGGTAAGGGTCTTCCAGCTGGAACAGCGGATCGGAAAGTTGCCTTGCAGTCAGCAAAATGGCATCCCCCAGCACCCGGTGCCTCAGGTGGGTCTGGACGTAATGGTCCCAGGAAGCGTCCATGGCAATGGCCCGGTAGGTGATCTGGAATTCTTCGGGCAGGGTTTGCAACCTGCCCAGAAAATTGTTGCGGGCATCCAGAAAGTCCTGCAGGGTGCCGGTCACCGGATCTGCCGGTTTCTCGGGAGACCACAGGGTTCCGTGGGCAATGCCGGGCATGACCGGGGTGCCTTCTATGCGCATGGTGCTGCCTTTCTGCTGGAGGATGCTCATGGTCATGGCTCTGTGGGGGATGGGGCAAGATGCACCCGGATGGGGATACTTCAGCCTAAGGGCAATTGATCAGAACTGTCAATTCGTGTGCAGAATTGATCAAATTCAGATCAGCACTTTCTGAGTGAAGTCCCCTTAATTCTGCAAAAGTGCAGCAAAATCTGCCCAGAGATGGCTCAAGCCTTTCATTTTCTGCTCAATGTGATCAGAAGTGTGCTAACGTTGAAACATGCTCACAGAGCGCCACCACGATCTGCTCAAACTGATCGAAAACCGCAAAGCCCTGCGGGTCGAAGAGATTGCTGACCTGCTGGGGGTCAGTCCAGCCACCGTGCGCCGCGACCTTCGCACCCTGCAAGAGTCAGGGATGCTCAAAAGGGTGAGGGGCGGAGCGACTGCCCCCAGAGCAGAAAACCCCTCCCAGAACACCCTGATTGAGCCCCTGGACGATGCTTTTGCCCGGGCCATGCTGGCCGACATCAGCACCGGGGAAGTGATCATTCTGGAAGGGGAACGGGTTGCGCCTGCGCTGGCCAGCCACCTCAAAGACCACCCCAGACGGGTCACGGTGATCACCAACCACCTGCAGGCCGCCCAGACTTTGCAGGGCACCAGCATGGATGTGATTCTGCTGGGCGGTCAGCTTCACCCCAGAGGCTACACATTGCCTGAGGTCAGCAGCCAGGACATCCGTTTCCTGATTGCCAACCAGGCGTTTATCGAGGTGGAGGGCATCCATCCTCAGGCGGGCATCACCGTGTCCAGCCCGGAACCTGCCCGCTACAAACGGGAACTGCTGGGCCACAGCATGCGCAAAAACGTGATTGCCCTCGGGCGCAACTACGGGATTTTTCTGCCTTACCGGGTGGGTGCCCTGGAAGAACTGGACACCTGGTATACGGACCACCTGCTGAACCCCGCACAGGTGCCACAGAACCTGAAGATCATTGAGGTCCATGCTTGATTTTCAATTTTAAAGTGACCGACCCTGCAGGCATTCATGCCCGACCTGCTGCCCAGCTTTCCATTGCCCTGACCCGCATTGGTGCCCAGGTGAAATTGCAGCATGGGAGCAGAATGGCAGATGCCCGCAGCGTGATTCAGCTCCTTTCACTGGGAGCCACGGCAGGCAGCGAATTGCAGGCTGAAATCAACGGTACCCCGGAACAAACAGAAGCTGTGATCCGGGAACTCCAGCAGTTTTTGTAGTTTTGCAACAGGTCAGATCAAACTGACCAGCATGATGTTTCCTTCCCGGTCCAGCTGGCACAGCACCGGAAGGGAAGTCACAGCATGGGCCTCGTATCCCACCTCGCATACGGTGGCCGTGATGGAGTACACCTCTGGATCGGTGAGGTTCAGGTTCAGGCGACCCTGAAAGCGGGCATCTTCCTCCAGATCAAAATAATTGGCCAGAACCGCACTGTGAAATTCGAGGGACACCGTCAGGCCCTGGATGGCAAAATCCAGGTCATGCAGCACAGGATCGGCCAGCAGGGTTTGCACCCGGGCCAGACCCTCGCGGCTCACCGGGATTTGCACCCCGATGGTCCCTGCCCCTCTGGGCAACTGGAAGGTGAGGAGGTTCATGCTTTACTTTACCCGAGTTGCGGGCTTCGTCCAAGGGGTCTGGTGTGGGGTTTGGTGGTTTCTTCTTACAATATGAGACGCTGGACAGGCCAATAATACAAGACAGGATCTGCACCCATTTTGAACGTCTTGCTGCACCTGTGGATGCCTTCTGGATGACCGGCACAGGTGTGAAGTTTTTTTGAGGTTGAGGAGGATTGCATGGAGCGTTTGACCGCCGTTTTCTCCGATCAGCGCAAGGCCAGTGGAGCCATCACCGAACTCAGGGAACTGGGGATCTGGGATACCTTTCTGTTTCGAATTCAGCAGCAGCAGGAAAAACTGTCCAACCAGGAGGTCCGACATGGAGCCTGGAGGGGCCTGATGTGGGGTGCTTTCAGTGGTCTGGTCTTTGGTGCCATGGCTGCCCTGATTCCCACGGTGGGACCTGTGGTTCCAGAAGCCCTGTGGCCCACCTTTGTGGGTGCAGGACTGGGAGGCCTGTTGGGGGGCAGTGTGGTGGGGGGGGTGGCCGGAGGCCTCACGGGTGCTCTCGTTGAAGCCTCCTGGCAGCAAGAACACCGGGCGCACCAGAAGGAACTGGAAGGTGGCCGGGTGTTGATCGCCATCGAAATGGAAAGCCTCAAGGAAGAAGTGCGGATCAGCCAGGTGCTTCACAAATATGGTGGCGAGATTTACAACCTGCAAAAATTGTAGCCAAAAGCACGGCAATAAAGATGGCGGTTGTTCTATATGGCTGAATTTGAGCTGAATCAAATGGTGTGATTGCCTATTATCTTAAGAGAAATGAAAATTCACTGCAAAAGTTTACATCATTGTCATAAACCTTCTGCAATAATGTCCATAGAAACAACCGAAGACGAGTTCAGAAACTGTCTTTTAAAAGACAGCAACTGAATCATTTTGATCAACGGGTTGTTCTCTCTTAGGAGGAGTAATTATGGATAGAATCACTGCTGTTTTTAATGACCGTTCCCAGGCTGAACAGGCCGTCAGCGAACTGCGCCGCCTTGGCATTGCCGACACCCACCTTTCTTTTGTGTCCAAAAACGATACCGATGCAGAAAACATGATGGGCCAGGATGTGGGTGAAGGTGCAGGCCGTGGTCTGGCCGTTGGTGCAACTGCTGGTGCCCTGTTCGGCATTGCTGCTGCCCTGATCCCCGGTGTGGGTCCCTTCATCACCGCTGGTGCACTGGCCACCACCCTCGGCTCCGTGGCCGGTGGTGCTGTGGCAGGTGCTGTGGTCGGTGGCACCACCGGAACCCTGGCAGGCGCTTTTGCTGACGCTGGCTACAAAAAAGATGAAGCTGAGTACTACGAGCGTTCGGTCAATGACGGCCATGTGCTGGTGGCTGTGGACGTTGCCGAAGGCACCCAGCAAACCCAGATTCGCGAAGTACTGACCCGTTACGGTGGCAACACCTACGCTGCCCCCGCTGTCTGATCTGCCCTTGCCCCAACCCTGTACCCCTGACACATGTGTCAGGGGCTTTTGCTGTATTGCATGGTTATTTTGCATGAAAGCTGTACTGGATGCAATTTTTCTCACAAGCAGACTTCACCCATTCTTAATGAGATGCTTTAATGAGTGCATGGATACAATCTGTTTTTGCGCTCTGAAAAGCAGGTTTTTTCAGAGGACCAGCATGTTTTTGGCCGGCTTGCAGTGATCCAGTATATACACATCTCACACAACTTACTCCCATAATGTACCCATGCCGTTGCTAGACATGCTCACAGCCGCTGGACCGCTGCTCTGGATTCTCGTTTTGCTTTCGTTTTACGTGGTTTACCAGATCTTCTACCGTCTTCAGGTGCTCTCGAAACTGGACCCCAACGTCAAACTGCTGCAGACCCAGGTGCACTCTGCCCTCATGCAAAACAACCTTGCAGGAGCGATAGAACTGGCCTCCCAGGCCCAGCAGCCCAGTGGCAACGTGATGCGTGCCGGGCTGGAACGCCTGCCTGCTGGCCGCGACGCTTCTCTGGCGGCCATGCAAAACGCCACCCTGCTGGAAGAAGACCAGGTGTACCAGGGCATCAACACCCTGGGAGTGATTGCCCAGATTGCCCCCCTGCTGGGCCTGCTGGGCACCGTGATCGGGATGGTGCGTTCTTTCATGGTGTTCTCCCAGACCACTGCGCCCACCCCCACCCAGCTTTCCACCGGGATCAGCGAAGCCCTCATCAACACCGCCGGAGGCCTGATCGTGGCCATTGTGGCCTATGTGGGCCGCCAGATGCTGCGCAACCGCGCTGACACCGTGATGCTGCAGGTGGACCGTTCCCGTGAAGCCCTCAACAGCTGGCTGGAAGAGTTCAGACTGCGCCAGAAAGGCGTGCTGACCGGGGTTCCACTTGGCACCTACGAAAGCGAGCGCAAACCCGCCAAACCCAAGGTGTCTCAGGCATGAGACGCAGCAGACGCCGGGAAGCAGAACACGTCACCTTCGATTTTGCCCCGATGGTGGACATCGTGCTGCTGCTGGTGATTTTCTTCATGCTGACCAGCCAGCTGATGAGCCAGGACCGCACCGTGCCCCTGGACCTCCCCACCGCTTCCAGCAGCATTAAAGACGCCACCCGCATTCCCACCATCAGCATTCAGAAAAATGGCAGCATCTTTCTGGAAGGCAAACAGGTGACCCTGCAGCAATTGCAAACCCAGGTCAAAACAGCTGTGAAAAACAGTGGAGGCATTGTGGCTTTGCGTGCCGACCAGAGCAGCAATTACGGCGTGGTGGTCTCGGTCATGGACGCCATCCGCAAGGTGGGCACCGTGAAAATAGCCCTGGCCACGGAGGAGAAGTAACGTGACCCTGGCCCTCCCCGGCATGCTGAAAAGCACCGAACGCAGGCGTGCCGCCCTGATCACCGTGGCCTTGCACCTTGCGGCGGGCTTTGGACTCTTGCTGGTTCAGTTTCAGAATGCGCAGGTGCAAAAACCTTTGCAGCAGGATTCGAGCCTGCCCCCCCTGCAAATCATTGAATTGAAGGTGCCTGCGGCAACACCTCCAAAAACCACCCCCACTCAGCCACAGACGGGAAAACCCTCCACAGGCAGTTCAGGGCAGACCGCCACGTCTTCGGTGCCTTCGGGTTCCACAGGAACCACCGTTCCAGAAGAAGAGGAGCTGGAAAACCTGGCCCCACCCATTCCGGTGGGCAGTTCACCCGTGATCAGGTTGCCTTCCTTGCCAGAAGAGGAGGTGGCCGTGGAACCTGCACCAGAAATCCTGCCTCAAACGGGCGCAAGACCCAACACCACCGCCCAGACCGAATCCCAGAGCAGCACCCTGCCGCAGAACCGGGAAGAAAACCTTTCTGCCACTTCTGCTCCACAGCGTCCCGCAGAAGGCAGCTCTGGTGAAACGGCCACTGGACACAGCACCTCCAGCAACACGACTTCTGGTACGGTCAATGCCCCAAATTCAAGTGTCCCTGAATCGCCCTCTGGCACCACCAGTGCAGTCAACCGTGAGAACCCGGATGCGCCTTCTGGCACCACGGCCACCACAAACCGCACCAGCACCCCCCAGACGGGAACCGGGACCACCACGGGCCTCAGCAGGCCCAACACCCAGGCCGAAACCGAAAGCCTGAATGCCTGGTACCACAACACCTCTGTGCCAGAAAACTCCAGCACCACGGGCGTGCCCAGAACCACAGGTGAAACGGAAAGCAGCACCACATCAAGCCGCACAGAGGGCACCCCCCAGAACAGCACCATCAATGGCACTGTGAATTCCAGCCGTCCTGAGACCTCTTCCAATGCGCTGGAGGGCAGCACGGGCCAGAAACAGCCTTCCACCCAGCAGAACACGCAGGGACAGGCCAATTCCAGGCCCGATCAGGACACTGCGCCAGAAGGCTCCACCACAGCCAAAACCCCCAGCAACACGGTCAGCAACACGAACACCACGGGCACCCAGACCCCCATCAACAAGACCAATCAGGGGACCCAGGGCAATGAAACCCAGACGGTGGCCCCCAGCACCAAAACAGAGAACAACACTTCTGGGACCACCTCCACCACGGTCCCCAAGAATCCCACGCAGGCAGAAAATGTCCCCACGGGCACCACTTCGGCCACGGCTCCCAAAACGGGCAACCCTGCTCCAGAAGGAACCACCACCACAGGCAAACCTGCGGTGAATGGTCAGAATTCCCAGTCTGATCCTGTGGAAACCACAGGCAACACCGGAAGCCGCAATTCTTCCAGTGCACCTGCAGAAACCACCACTCCTGGCACCACCGCAACCGTGCGGGGCACGCCCACTGAAACCACCAGCACCACCAGCCAGGGGGCACCCAGCACCAACCGGGGCACCTCTCCAGACAGTCCTTCTGGCACCACCAGCACCACTGCACCCAAAACAGGGAACACCAGCAATCCTGAAAGCACAGGCTCGGTGACCCATCCCAACCAGAACACCAATCCGGGCACCACCACCACAGCCACCACCGGACCCAAAAACACCAGCACCACCTCTGGACCGTCTTCCACCACCGGGTCGCCCACCACCACCCGCCCGCCTGCCAACCAGGGCACCGTGTCTCCCAGCACCACCGGAAAAACCGCAGCTGGCCCTGCACCCCAGACCAAACCCGTGACCTGCACGGCACTCATCGATGCCAGAGGCCTGGGTCTGGAACGCACCCCCACCAGTTTTGTCTTTGACAGCAAGATGCGCCAGTTGTGGCCCGACAAAGAACTGGTGCAGGGCGTGTCCAGCGATCTGGTGCAGGCCGGACTGCAGCAGTACTTCATTTCAGAAGATCAGGCCCGCCAGAACAATGCCCTGGACGGCGAAGTCTACCGCTATAAGGCTGCAAAAGCAGTGGGGTTCTACTCCAGGATCAAAGAAAATGTGATCCTGAACGATGCAGACATCGAACGTTTCTTGCAGGTGAGCACCAGATGCCGTCTGGTGTACCTGAAATAAAAGCCCTTGCTTTCCCGCGAAACCCCTGGCCGTTTCTGGGGTTTCAGCAGAGCTCTGTCCTGTCTTTTCTTCCGCGCTTCCACATGGAATGCCCAAAAAGGAGTCACCATGCGTAAAATTCTGATCCTCAGCTCCCTGCTGGCCGGTGCAGCCCTGGCGTTTACCCCCACCCTGGATGCCGCCACCACCAAACGCATCATCGACAGCGCTTATGGCCGTGCAGATGAAGTCAGCACCTTCCAGACCCTGGATCTGACTGTTGCAGATGGCAAATTCAAAGCTGGAGATGTGGTCAAGGTCTTCGATGGTGGCCCCCAGTGCGTGGCCAACTGGCTGAAAGCCCCCACCGATTTCTCAAAGGGCAGTTACCCCAAAACCCTCACCCTGACTGGACAGGCCGATGATGTGTTTCTGGCCGCCACCGATGCCAGAAACCAGTTCAAAAGCCCGCCCAAACCCGAAGACCTGCTGAAAGCCCAGACCCTGCCCGGCGGGCAATTGCGGGTGTACCTGACCATGACGGGTCTCAAGGAAGAAAAACTGCGCAATGCCTACACCGTGATGATCAAAAACGGCAAGGGGGCTCCCACTGCTCCAGCCAGGAAAATCCTGGTGACCGACTGGCAGAAAGGGGCCAACAACCTGTGGGAAGGCAGCATGCTGTACCAGTTTGATGTCTCCAAAGCAGGCGTTGATCCCAATGGAAAACTGTCCATCCTGATCCGCAACGAATCTGAAGACAACTGTGCTTTTGAAGTGACTGCAGATCTGGCCCAGTTCCTGTAATCGGATTGATCAAACAAAGAACCAGGACCTGCTGAAAAGCAGGTCTTTTTCTGCTGGATGAGGGTCCTGAAAAGAAAAAGGCCAGGAGTTAGACTTTATAAAGAAAGCACCAGAACCTATCATTTTTCTGTCATAAAGCTTCCACATTACAGAGTTGTTCTGCAGAAAAGGGAAAGAATGTCAGATAAATCACCGAAGTAGCAAACCAGATCCTTAATCTGAGGTATGTCATTTCACCTACAGGGGAAGAATTCCTCCGTTGTTGCGCCAGCTTTTTCTTCTGAATCCTTTCCCCCTGCAGGTGCTGTTCTGCAAACCCTCAAAGACCAGACCCGTGAAGTTCACCTGAACCTGGAAAACACCCTGGACCTGCTGGCCCTGCGTGATGCGCAGCGTTACCAGCAGCTGCTCTGTGCTTTTCATGCTGTGCATCAGGTTCTGGAACCCCTGGTGTATGGGCGCTCCGAATGGGCAACTCTGCCAGATCTGCAACCTCTGCCCAAACTGCCCTGGCTGGATGCAGATCTGGCTTTTTTTGAGGTGACTGCTTCCCCAGAAAGACCCACTGATTTTCAGCTTGCAGACTGGCAGGCTGTGCTGGGTGCAGTTTACGTGATGGAAGGCTCCACCCTGGGCGGTCAGGTGATTGGCAGGCACCTTGCAACGCTTGGCATCACGCCCCAGACGGGAGGGCGCTTTTTCAGCGGATACCAGCAAGACACCGGGGTGCACTGGAAGCAGACCCGCCACCTGATCGAATCCCAGACCACCGATCCTCAAAAGGTGCTTCAGGGAGCACTGGACACCTTCCAATTGTTTCAGCAGCAGATTCAGAAAGCACAGCCATGAATCCCCTGGAAGACCTGGAATTGTTGCCTCCAGACAGCCCCATCGACCTCAGCAACTGTGACCGTGAACCCATCCACACTCCCGGCGTGATCCAGCCCCACGGGGCTTTGCTGGTGATGCAGGAAGACTTTCGCATTGTGCAGGTGAGCGCCAATGTGCAAGAGGTGCTGGGTTTGCGTCCAGAAGACCTGCTGGACGTGCCCATCGGGCCGTTCATGGGGCCAGAGCAAATGGCAGTGTTTGAAGAAGCCCTGCTCAGGGATGACCTGCACACCAATCCGCTGTTTGTGTTCCCCTTGCAGTTCACCGGGGGCAGACCGTTTGATGCGGTGGCCCACAGGTTGCAGGGCTGGGTGGTGCTGGAACTGGAACCCTCTCCCCCCGCCACCCAGTGGACCGACCGTTACCGCCAGATGAGCAGCATTGTGAACCGGGTCAGTGCTGCCCCTTCACTGCAGGCGGCCTGTGAGCGTCTGGCCCATGAGGTGCGCTCCCTGACGGGCTATGACCGGGTGATGGTCTACCAGTTTGCCCAGGACGGCACCGGCCAGGTGATTGCAGAAGAATTTGCAGAAGGCATGGAATCCTTTCTGGGACTGCGCTATCCTGCCTCAGACATTCCCAAACAGGCCCGCGCTCTGTATGTGCTCAACCACATCCGGGTGATTGGCAGTTCGGATTACACCCCGGTGCCCCTGCTGTCCTATGAAGGTCTGGGACCCCAGCCTCTGGACATGAGTTACTGTTTCCTGCGCAGCGTGTCTCCCATTCACCTGGAATATTTGCGCAACATGGGAGTGGGGGCTTCCATGTCGGTGTCCATCCTCAAAGATGGCGAGCTGTGGGGATTGATCGCCTGCCACCACAACTCCCCCAAAGTGCTGAGTTACAGCCTGCGGGCCATGTGTGAATTTCTGGGCCAGATGCTGAGTTTACAGCTGTCCAGCAAAGTGGAAATAGAACAAACCCAGCAGGAGAGCCAGATGCAGGCCAGCGCGGCCCGCATTGTGGAGCATCTGGGCAGCACCGCCCAGGTGCAGGAGGCCTTCCACGACCTTGCAGAGGTGCTGTTCCGCATGGTTCGCTGTGATGGGCTGGCCGTGATCGGACCTGACCGCACCACCCTGCTGGGGGTGACTCCTGATCAGCAGGCGCTGCAGCAACTGGTGCCCTGGCTCACCGAGCAGGGCCGGGTGTATGCCACCGATCACCTGGACGGGGTGCAGCCCGGAGTGGATTTGCAGGGTACTGCAGGCTTGCTGGCCCTGGTGCTTTCCAGAAGCCAGCCTGAACTGCTGGTGTGGTTCCGCCAGGAAACCGTGCGTCAGGTCACCTGGGGGGGCAACCCCGAAAAAACCGTCTCCCAGCAGGGACAGCGCCTGTCTCCTCGCACCTCCTTTGAGGCCTGGCAGCAGATTGTCAAAGGTCACAGCGAACCCTGGCTGGAGTCCGAACTGGCTGCCGTCAAAGAGCTGCACCGTTCTTCTCTGGATGTGGTGTTGCGCCGCACCGAGGAGCTGCAGCACCTGAATCAACAACTGGAGAAATCCAATGTGGAGCTGGACGCTTTTGCCCATGTGGCTTCCCATGACCTCAAAGAACCCCTCAGGGGGCTGCACCACTATGCAGTGATGCTCTCTGAGGACTACACCGACCAGCTGGAAGACGACGCCCGCCGCAAGCTGGAAACCATGGTGCGCCTGACCCGCAGGCTGGAAAGCCTGATCGATTCCCTGCTGAGTTACTCGCGGGTGGGACGGGTGGATTATGCCGTCAGGGAGGTGGATTTGCATGATGTGCTGCTGGACACCCTGGATTTGCTGAAACCCAGCATGGATGTTCAAAACGCCCGTGTGGTGGTGCCCCGCCCCTTGCCTCATGTGGTCGCAGATGCCGTGCGGGTGGGAGAGGTGTTCAACAACCTGATCAGCAACGGGGTCAAATACAACCACAGCGACATCCCCACCATCGAGGTGGGCTACCTGGATGCTCAGGAAAGGCCCGCTGGCACCGAACATTTTCCCCAGCAGGTTCCGGTGTTTTATGTGAAGGACAACGGCATTGGCATCCCGCAGCACCACTTTGAAACCATCTTCAAGTTCTTCAAGCGGCTGCACACCCAGCAGGAATACGGGGGCGGCACAGGGGCAGGTCTCAGCATTGTGGAGAAAATCATCGAGCGGCATGGCGGCAAAGTGTGGCTGGAATCCCAGGTGGGCCAGGGCAGCACCTTCTATTTCACGCTGGCAGGACAGGAGTAAGTTGTGCAGGGAAGACAGATTCTGGCAGTGGAAGACAGCGATCAGGACTTCGAGGTGTTTTGCTGGGCCTTAAAACGCTCTGGACGCAAAAACCCTGTTTCGCGCCTCAACAAGGGAGATCAGGTGTTGCCTTTCCTGCGGGAAAACGCCTCAGAGCAGTGGCCTTTTCTGGTGATTCTGGACCTCAATTTGCCCGGAGTGGGCGGCATCGAGATCCTGCGGGACATGAAGGCCGATCCTGTTCTGCGCAGCATTCCGGTGATTGTGCTGACCACTTCAGAGCAGCAGGGGGATGTGGATGCCTGCTACCGCCTGGGGGCCAACAGCTACCTGAAAAAATCACTGGACACCCACCATTTCGTGCAAGACGTGCAGGTGATGATGGATTTCTGGCTGGACCGGGTGGTCCTGCCTGAACAGGTGCAATCATGGAAGCATTGAGGATCCTGCTGGTCGAGGACAACCCCGTGGATGTGGAGATCCTGCAACGCCACCTGAAGCGTGTTCCTGGTTTGCCAGCCACCGTTCTGCAGGCGGCTTACGGTCAGGATGGCCTGCGCACCATCCGCATTGCTCCGCCAGATGTGGTGTTTCTGGATGTCAATTTGCCCGACATGACGGGTCTGGAATTTCTGGGTCAATTGCAGAACCTGACTTCCCAGCCAGCCGTGATTGTGCTGACCGGCAATGCCGATGAATCCACCGCAGTGGAAGCCATGAAAGCCGGAGCACTGGATTACCTGAACAAGAACCGACTGGACGCGCACCTGCTGGAACGCACCATCAAAAACGCCCTGGAGCGCCACCGCCTGCACAATGAACTCATCAGCACCCAGTTGCAGCTCTCCACCATGATTCAGGAAGCCCCGGTGGGCATGGCCCTGCTGGATGTTGAATTGAAGTTTTTGCATGTCAATGGCACCCTGGCTGAATTGGCTGGACTGCCGGTTGAACAAATGGAGCAGCATTTTTGCAAGGACATTCCCAGTTCACTGGTGCGGCAACTGGAATGGGTGTGCCAGCGGGTGTTGCTGTCCGGGAAGAGCCACCGCGATCTGGAAATCAATGTTCAGCATGGAACAGAATGCCGCTTCTGCCTGAGCAGCGTGTACCCGGTGCACACCCAGAATGGACAGGTGCAGTGGGTGGGAATCACGGTGACAGACATCAGCAAAAGCAAACGGGATGCGGTGCTGCTGCAGCAAAGCCAGGACCGCCTGAACCTGACCCTGGAGGCCACCCGGGTGGGCACCTGGGAGTGGCAGAGCCACAACCGAAAAATCCGCTGGATGGGCCAGACCGACCGCATCCTGGGTTTGCCGGAAGGCATTCAGGATGCGGTGGAAGAGGATTTCCTCAGGCACATTCACCCGGAAGACCTGGACGAGGTGAGGGCTGCCCTGCAGCATGCCTGGGAGAACGACAGCAACTTTCAGATGGAAATGCGGGTGCAACGCCCCGATGAGCCGGTGCGCTGGGTGATGAACCGGGGCCGGGTGGAGCAAAACGCCCAGCATGCCCTGATGTCTGGTGCCCTCATCGACATCACCGACCTGAAAGAAGCCGAGCTGGCCCTCAAGGAGATTTCGCAGGCCCAGCAGCGTTTTGTCAACGATGCTGCCCACGAACTGCGTGCCCCCTTGACGGCCATTCAGGGCAACCTGGATTTGATCCACCGTTACGCCAACATGACCGAAGAGGACAAAGAAGAAGCGCTGGCAGACGTGGCCCGTGAAGCCACCCGCCTTTCGCGGCTGGTGCAGGACATGCTGGCCCTGGCCAAAGGAGATGCGGGCACCACGATTCGCCGGGATCCTCTGGAAATGGAAGAGGTGCTCTCGGATGCCATGCATGCGGTGTCTTTCCAGTTGCGGCCCCACCAGGTTTCGGTGCAGATGGAAGCGGCCACTGTGCTGGGAGACCATGACCGCCTGAAACAGGTGCTGGTGATCTTGCTGGAAAATGCTGCCAAATACACTCCCGATGGAGGCAAGCTTACAGTCACGGTCAGCAACAGGGGAAACCAGGTGGTTTTTCAGGTGCAGGATTCAGGGATGGGCATTTCTGCAGCAGATTTGCCCCGGGTGTTTGAGCGTTTTTACCGGGGAAGCTTCTCCCGCGAAAAAGACCCCGGAGGAACCGGACTGGGCCTGCCGATTGCCCGCTGGATTGTGGAAGCCCACCAGGGCCGGTTGCGGCTGGAAAGCCAGCCTGGAGAGGGCACCACGGCCATTCTGGAATTGCCCCTCCACATACAGCTTTCCTTTGAGTCAGGGGAGGTAAGCCGGCAGGTTTAAGTTGTGGCACACTGTGGCACACTGCCGGATCAGGTCCAGGGTCACCTGTACACTGTCCTGGTTGAAGGCCAGATGGCTGACAAAATTGTCCAGGTTCAGGTGGCCATAGATCTTGCCCTGGTGGGTGATGGGGGCATTCAGGGTGCACTGGATGTCTCCCAGACGCCCGGAGCCCTCAAACACCCCGATGCGCTCCGGGTCCCCGGAAATTTCTGCACTGAAAAATGAGGTGGTGGAAATCACCGGGACATCCCGCAAGATGCGCGGAATGCCTTTTCGCCAGTACAGCTCCTTCTGGCCGTACCAGATCAGCTGGGCTTCCGGGGTGAGTTCCAGGCCCAGAATCTGGTCATCGAAGCCCAGTTGTGCCACCTTCACAAAAGCCCGCCCGTTCCACAAATCCAGGCTGCCTGCCTGGGCACTGGGCACCATCTGCACCGCAAAATCCAGCATCAATTGCCAGTAATGGGCGGTGGGCACCTCTCTGGACAGCAGCACCTCCAGGGTGGCCTCCATGCCCCGGATCACCGCCTGACGGTTGATGGACCCCACCAGGCTTCCCTGACCGGGGTTGCCCTTGGAACGCTTGTGTTCGTACATGCGCTCGTCTGCCAGGCGCAGCAGAATGCGGGAATCTCCCATGGATTCCAGCGGGTGAAAGGCCACCCCTGCACTGACATCCCCTTCTGGGAACGCACTGGATTTCAGCTGCTGCCGGATGGCCTGCATGTGCTCGTAGACCACATGCACCTGGGCGGCTTTCAGACCGTGCAGCAGCAGGGCAAATTCATCCCCACCAATGCGAAAAGCCCGGTCTGAGGGCCTCAGCTGGGCCTGCAACTGCTGGGCCACAAACTTCAGAAAAGCATCCCCCTGCAAATGGCCATGCTGGTCGTTGATGGTTTTCAGGCCGTCCAGGTCCAGAATCACCAGGGCCAGTGGGTCTGTGCTCTGGGTATGCTGCTTGAGGGTTTCCTCAAAGGCCCGCCGGTTGCCCAGCTGGGTCAGGGGATCTGTGTAGGCCGCAGCATGCAGGGCTTGCAGGCTGTTTTCAGGCTCCAGCAGCACAATGCCATGCAGGAGGGTGGACTCCAGCGGCAGGGTGTGGGCAGGCACAACCAGCAGCAGGTTCTCCCCCTGGTGAAACGCCAGGTGTTCTGCAGTTTCAGAATGGACCCGCACAGGCTGCTCTGGGTTCCAGGGGTGTTTTCCAGAAAACAGGTTTTTGAGGCGTTCGCTGCCCCAGACCAGTTCTGCATTTGCATTGAAAATCCCATCGATGCCCACAACGCTACCTCATCCTGGTGTCTTGCTGGTTGTGCTGTGGCGGGTTTTGATTTTGAGAACCGGACACAGCACATCACCTGACTTTACACATTGAGAAAGATGCCTTTAGAAGGTAAAAACAAAATGTGCTTTTACCGGTAAAAGCACATTTTGTGATGACGGTTGTTCAAGACAGAGCAGAGGAGGGGATTTTTCATTTCCTCTACTTTACCGCATTTGTCTAACAAACAGACAGCTTTTCAGCAAAACATAAAGGCAGGTGATTTGTGGAAATTTCAGGTTTGCAGAACTGCAGCAGGAACTTTTTGCGGCAAACCCCTTGCCCTCAGACCGGCAGGCTCAGGCTGAATGTTGTGCCTTTTCCAACGGTGCTCTGCACCTCAATGCTGCCCCCATGGGCCTGCACGATGGACTTGCAGATGGCCAGACCCAGACCGCTGTTGTGGCCGCTTCTGGATTCATCGGCCCGGTAAAAACGCTCGAAGATCAGGGGGAGAGAATCGCTGGAAATTCCGGCTCCGGTGTCCTGCACGCTCAGCACCGTGGTGGTGGGTGTGCTGTGTGCCGCCAGGGTGATCCTGCCCCCGGCAGGGGTGTATTTCAGGGCATTCCCCACCAGGTTCTTCAACACCTGCATCATGCGGGTGGGGTCCATGGGGGTGCTCTGCAAGGTGGCATCCACCTCCGTGCGCAGTTCCACCCCGGCGGTCTGGGCCAGATGAAAGAATGTGTTCTGGGCCTCCTGCAGCAACTCTGCAGGATCCAGAGCAATTTTTTGCAGCTGCAATTCACCCGCATCTGCCAGAGACAGGGTGCGCAAATCTGCCACCAGATCCGAAAGGTGCCTTGCCTCCTGGTGCAGGGTTTTCAGGCGTTCCGGGGTGGGTTTGAGGGTGCCTTCCTGCATGGCTTCCAGGTATCCCCGCAAAACCGTCAGGGGGGTTTGCAGGTCATGGGCGATGTCTGCCGTCATCTGCTTGCGCAACTGGTTGGCGTGGTTCACCTCATGGCTCATGTCTGAAAAGGCGATCAGCACATCTCCCAGCTCATCTCTGGGCGCAGATGCCACCGGGAGGGTCTGCCCGGAGCGCATCAGTTGAATGGCCTCGGAGAGCTTTCTCACAGGCCGCAGCAGCACCCCGGAAAGGATGGCCCCCAGTACCACCGACCCCACCACCGTGGCCAGCATGGCATACAGAATGGCCGCAGAAATCTGGCTCAAAACCTCCCGTTCTCTGGGACCCAGCCCATTGGGTCTGGGATCATTGTTTCTGGGCAGCAACACCAGTTCACCCACCACCTGGTTGTCCACCTGAAGTTCCACACTGCGTTTCTGGATGTCTCCGGGCAACACCTCTCCTGACCTGAACCGGTTGTTGCCCACAATGACCTTCCCATCGGGACCTGCAATCACAAAAGCTGGACCCTGACCAGGGCCATTCCTCTGCTCCGGGAACACCCCCGCAAACGTGTGGTGCTGGCTGTAGTAATCCTGCAGAATGGTCGCGTAATTGCTCAGAATCTGCTGGTCCTGAAACTGACCGAACTGCTGGGTGGTCACATAACGGGCAAAAAACCCCACGCTCAGCACGCTCAGCACGCTGACCAGAATGAAGGCCCCCATCACTTTCCACACCAGCGAAATTCTCATTTTAACGCTCCTCTGGGCTGAAACGGTACCCCACCCCAAACACCGTCACGATGTGTTTCGGGCTGCTGGGGTCCTCCTCGATCTTGCTGCGCAGGTTGCGGATGTGCACGTCAATGGTCCTTTCAGAAGCCAGTGCATCCTCCTCCTGCAAACGGTCCAGCAACTCTGAGCGCTTGAACACCCGCGAAGGGGACTCCATGAACACGCTCAGCAGATCAAACTCACTGCGGGTCAAATCCACCACCTTGCCACTGACCTTCACCACCCGTGCATCGCGGTCCAGCATCAGGTTGGGGTACTCAAAGACCTGCTTGTTGGGGGTGCCCTCCACACGGCGCAGCACTGCCCGAATGCGGGCCAGCAATTCGGCCATGGAAAACGGCTTGGTGATGTAATCGTCCGCCCCGAGTTCCAGACCCAGCACCTTGTCGAGTTCCATCACCCTGGCGGTCAGAAAAATGATCGGGGTGTTGGAGGTCTTGCGGTAAGCCTTCAGGAACTCCAGACCGTCCATCTCGGGCATCATCACGTCCAGCAGAATCAAATCGGGTGGATGGTGGCGGGCGGTATACAGGCCCTCCCTGCCGTTGTTGGCACAGATCACCCGGTAGCCCTGCTCGGTGAGGTACTCCCTCAGGAGGTCCCGCACCCCTGCATTGTCTTCGATGGCCAGAATGGTCTTCATGGTTATGATCTTATCGCTTTCTGGGTGAAATCCCCTGCTTCTCCTGGTGCAAGAAACAGGGGAATCTGTATGGTTTTTTACTTTGCAGCAGGCACTTTGGCAGCAGGCACTTTGCTGAGGTCGATGATCACCCGTTCAGCACCATCCGGGCCATGC